>JBEBHM010001005.1:0-2647 GCA_040080875.1 Pirellula sp. | reverse complement strand
CAACTGATTCGGTCGCCTCAACAAACGTGAATCAGCTCGATTCCGAAAAAAGTGCACTGGTCGAAAAAGTTACGAACACGTCGAGGGAGGATGTCGCTCGACTTGCCGAGGGAGCCGGCGCGATGCCATTAACTCCTGTCGTCCCGCCAGTCGATCCAACCGCAGAGAAAAAGAAGAGTCCAAAAGTCCCAATTTACATGGAGGAAGCGAACGGCAAGGAGCTGATCGCCGCCGCACTCGTGCGAGCCAGACGTGAGCACAAACATGTCCTCATCGAGTGGGGAGGCAATTGGTGTGGATGGTGCTTCAAGCTTCATGATGTGTTTCACAAAGACCCTCAAGTTCGTCCCATTGTGTATGAAGAGTTCGAATTGGTTCTCATCGACGAACGTCCGAATCGCGAATTGATGCTGGAGTATGGTGGGCAAGATCGCAAATACAGCTTTCCGCATTTGACCATCCTCGATTGGGAAGGGAAAATTCTGACCAACCAGGAGACCGGCTCGTTGGAGGAAGGTCCCAATCATAGTTCCAAGTTGGTAGCCGATTTTCTCAATCAATGGACGCCAGCAAAACTCGATGCAGAAGTTGTCATGGCCGACGCATTGAAGCAAGCGAAAGCGGACAACAAGCGAGTGATGGTCCGTGTTGGAGATCCCTATTGTGGTTGGTGCAAAACGCTCTCAACATTCGTGCATGAAAATGAAACCCTGTTGGGCAAGGACTATGTCGATTTGAAGATCGATACACTCCGAATGACGCACGGCAAAGCTCTTGCAGAAAAATACCTACCCAAGGGTTGTCAGGGCGTACCATGGATGGTGTTCTTGGATTCGAACGGAGGCGAGCTGGCCAATTCGATGGGTCCACAAGGCAACATCGGATGTCCCTCGGAGCCGCATGAGATCGAACATTTTGTAAAGATGCTTCAGGGTTCGAAAATTCGGCTCACGGACCAAGACATCGAAGCCCTGCGGTCGGATTTGGATCTGCGACGCGAAAAACGGTTAGCGAAAACCAAGTGATCACCACCGTCTAATATTTGTCGCCCCGTTTACATCTGTTATCCCGTCCATCTATTGGAAGTAGGTGCTCAACATTCATGGACCTGAGATTATGGAAATGTTTGGGACCTGCGATTTTCTATTAAAGGAATTGCTTCCCATTCAGTTGATTCGGGAGTTTTCGTCTCTTTTTTTCCGGAATTGTTACTCGGCGACCGATCACCGTTCGTTAGATACAACCTGGATGCACAATTGACCGAACTTCCAGCATCGGAGCGTTGGTCGTATGCCGTGGACCCAAGAGAAAAACCAGCCTCATTCAAAAAGCGACTCTACGATCTGAATGTGGGTGTCGAGATATTCTGTAGAGACTATTGGTCCCTCGCTTGGCTGACATTGGAGTTCTTGGTCGCAGCAACTCTGGCTAGCGTGCTGTGCTTGACGTTTCCCAGAATTCTGCCGAGTTGCATCTTGTTGGTCGTAGCTGGGTTCGCTCTGCTTGACATTGGTTCAAGACGCGAAAATGGCCCTTCATTGCTGTGGTTTTTTCCTATTGTTGGAACAGCGATTCTGATTAACTGTCTAGCCATTTATCGATGGTGGGTTGCACCGGCACCCGCAGAAGTCGCACAAGACTGGAGAGGCTTTTGGCTAGGGCTGTTGCTCACTGCGATTGGCGTTGGCGCGTTCATCGCGCTGTGCTTATGGGGCGGAAGGGTTCGTACGAACGGCCTTGCAGGTATCGGTTTGAGCCTCGGCTGGGGTGTCTATCTAATTGCATTTCACGGTTGGAAGTTGGTTCGCTCACTATTTTCCAAATCCCATTTGTCGATTCAATCCGATTCAAGTCAAGCAGTATAGCTATGAAATTTTTTAACGGCGTAATTGTTGTTTTGTTGTTGCTCACCTCTGGATGTTCGCGAACAACCATGCGGGAAATTGGAGAGAAGCATCAAGCTGAAATCGAAGCCGTGTTGGCTGAGCTGCATACCTTGGCTGAGTCGATTCCCAAAGAGGATTTTGATCCCGAGAGTAAGCAGCTTGACGTTGAGCTGTACATGCATGTGGCCGATCGAATGTCTAACACCGTCATGGGTTCTAAGGACAATTTCTCGGGAAATACCAAGCAAATTAATGATCCGACCTACTTCGACATGTATGCTTTCGCTTACAAAGGCATGTTGGAGGATCGATTTCTGTCGCAACGAGCCGAACCGACCTTTGAAGCCGAGATCAAGGCGTTTATCGATCTTCGCTATGCGATTGTTTACCATCCGGTCGACTACCGTGACGCAATAATCACCGACAAAGAGTTTCTAATTGCCCCACTGAAGATGGTCGTTGCCATGTACGACCGAAAAGCCAAAAAGTGGCTTTTTGTAAAGACATATAATCTTGAGCCCCCTAAGGAGATCAATTTTACTTTCCGCGAAGGGCAAAGGGAATCCAACGCCGAGTTTCAGGTCAAGAACTACTTCATCGAAACGGTAAAGCCTCAAATCGCTCAGTACATTGAAAGTCAATTCGGAGGCACCATCGAATTCGATCACGATGCTTATCGTCGTGACGGAACTCGCAGACTGCCTTACTAATTGGAGCAAGGCACTCAGGCTTCTGCCGGGATGCATCTTGTTGGTCGTAGC
>JBEBHM010001004.1:0-2651 GCA_040080875.1 Pirellula sp. | reverse complement strand
CATTCGCTCACGGTGGGGAGTTGCTTGTTCTCTCGTTTGTCGCTCCAAGTGGCGGCGCGCTCAGCCAGTTTCAACTCCGCTTTACCTTTGTGTGTCTCGCGCTGTTTGCGCGTCAGCCAATCGCGGAGCGACGGAACCAGGTAGTCATGCGTCAGTTGGTATTGGGTAGTGAGAGCGAGGCCTGTTTTTCAGTCTGCGCCCCGGTACTATCCACTGGCGTGATCAATCGCAACTCACCATCGAGTATACGAATCAAATCATCATAATCACGTTGCCGATTGTCATAATGACACGCCGCTCTTAGCTCATCGGTCGAACGCTTGTGTCCTTTGATGTCAGTTCCAGCCTGAGGCAACAAAGCTCGCAATACTGATCTAGCAGCCTCTTGGTGATAACGATGCTGCGGCGGTGCACCGGATGCAGAAAACGTCTCTTCCAGAAATGTGGCCCCGACGCCAGTTGTTCCACCAACCTCACGCAACGATTCCGGTGTCCACGGTCTGCCTTTCATCATCTCCGCAAACAGCGAAAGTCGAACTGAAATCACTTTGCCCTGCTCTGCCAATCCACTCACAGCCTCGCTGACGAATTGCTTACGATCATTCTTGTCTACTTTGCCGTCCGATTCGAGCTTTCCAAAGGCACGTCCAAAGGCCTTTAACACCCGCTCCGCATGGTCCAAGTCGAAGAGATCGACCGCAGCGGAATTGATTCGTTCCAGCAATGGAATATCGAGCTCTCGGAAGAATCGCGTGGCAGCCATCCAGAAATCGTCGCGAACCATGACGATCGCTTGAACTCGTACGCCATCACATTGCAAAAGTGATTCCAAAAGTGGTTCACCGGCAGCATTAGGATGCGAGAACAACCACTGTTCGAATTGGTCGATTACAATAACAAGCTTTTTCTCGCGCGGCAGTATTCTGCCACGCCGAACTTCATGGAGTAAATCCGCTAGGCACTTGGTCGATTCCGCTTCCTTACTATCGACCTTCTTGCGAATCAAGGCAAGAAGCGTTCGTTCGGTCTCGTCAACCGTGGCTGCCAAATAGATCGGTACAATATCCGATGCAAGCCTCGGCAGCAGTCCCGCTTTCATCATCGAAGACTTGCCGCAACCGGATGGTCCATATACCAATCCGACCGCGAAGGTCTGATCTGCATCACGTTCCTCGATGCGCGATTTCCAAAAGCCAACGGATTCCGGTAGCCCATCCCGATCGCGGGCTCCAGGCAATAGTTCCAAAAAGAAATCGGCGTCTCGATAATCAAACGATCGCAATCCCTTGGGAACGATTTTCAGGGTCCGCGAAGCGGATGTCGGTGTTGCCGCGATTGGCGTTGCATCCGAATTGCTTCCCTTGGTGATATTCGATCCGGACGGGCTCGTTAGTGGAGTTCGAATGGACTCCACGGAGTGCAAATCGACCGATGATTTCGTCAGAAACACTTTCAGGTCGTCTGCAAGATCCTTGGCACTCGAATAGCGTTCCGATTTACGCTTGGCCAGAATCTTGAAACAAATGCGTTCCAGTTCCGGTGGTACAGAGTCAACCCACTGCCGCAGCGGTTTTGGATCGAGTTCGGTGATCTGTTCTAATAGTTCAAGCTGTGAACTGCCTTGAAACGGTCGGCGACCGCAGAGCATTTCGTAAAAGAGAATCCCGAGACTGAACAGATCGCTGCGTCCATCGACGCGATGCCCCTCACCGCGTGCCTGTTCAGGGCTCATGTAAGCCGGTGTTCCGCCAGCAGGTAGTCGCTTGCCAACATCCTGATCGGCGAGTGCTAATCCGAAGTCAACGAGATAGACACGTTCGTCTTGATCAACGAGAATGTTCTGAGGTTTGATATCCCGATGTACGAATCCCTTGCGATGAGCTTCTCGCAGCGCATCCGCGATATCGATCATCCACTGGACCGCTTGCTGGTAATCGAGAGATTTGCTCTTTAAGTATGCGGCGAGATCGTTTCCAAGGATATATTTCGAAACGATATAGATGGGGAATTCCGGAGTGCTCCCGACTTCGTGAACGGGGACGATATTTGGATGTTCCAAACCCGCGACCGTTCTCGCTTCCTTAAGATAGAGTTCGCGATCTTCTAGTCGCTCGACGAACTTGGGTTTGGGTACTTTGATAGCCACTCTGCGTTGCAGTTGCTCATCGTGGCCGAGGTAGACGACCCCAAATCCGCCTTCGCCGAGAATTTTTTCAATTCGAAAGCGGCCAATACTTAAAGGCAATACGTCCGACATTTCGGCGCCACGCAATGGTGACGGGTCATTGGATGACTGCGTTGCAAACGGATCGTCAGGCAAGTAAGAATTCCTTGATCTCTTTCGTAACTCTAATGTAGAACGAGCATCAGCTCGGAATGATAATTGTAATGCAATTCGTTGGGGCGACTGAGCAGTTATTAGGCGTGTACGATGCAAATCCATGCGATACTAACCACCACACCACGAAAGTGTTCGAAGAATGTCATGCCTCGCTCGCCGATGCCTGTCTCGCACCGGTGGGACACGCCGGAGCAACAAGCAAAGGCACTTACGCTCCGGTTTGGGTGACCGGTGCGAGTTGGAGGCATACCTATTCTGGGAAGGATTGTTGCCGAAGCGATTCCAAACTTGAGTATTTTGAACAGCTTTG
>JBEBHM010000281.1:0-10004 GCA_040080875.1 Pirellula sp. | reverse complement strand
GACTGACTCAATTGCGAGGTAAAGTCATCGAGCAAATCGTCTAGTCATTCCGATTGATCCGTCGTCGATGACCTCGGCTACGGTGAATTTGCCCAACGCAACAAATCGAGGATCGATCGATGGGTCGAATCGGGAAGAGTCTTAGCGTTTTTGAAACAGATCGCTCGTCACCACTGCGGTAATCAAGTCAGCAAGGCGATAGTTGTTTTCCTTCACGCTAACAATTATCTTGTCGACCGCAGGTCGATCAATCGCTTCCATACGTCTTCCCAACGCATGGCTCAACAATCGACTTGCCAACGTTCGAACGAAGAACTCCTCACGCTTGAGTAACAACACTTGAAGCTCCTCAGGACCGGCAAATCGATCTCCTCCAGGCAAGACTCCCGACGTATCAATTTTGATCGTTCGGCTCGAATCATAAAACTCGCGTTTTCGACCGATCGGATCGAAGCCTTCCAGCGCAAAACCCAACGGATCAAACTTCCGATGGCATTGGTTGCACGCGGCAGATTCACGATGCTTTGCTAACTGATCGCGAATCGATACCGCACCACGGATATCTGGGTCCAGAGCCGGAACATCATCGGGGGGTGGCGGGACAGGCGTTCCAAGGATCGTCTCCATCAACCAGATACCGCGAATGACAGGCGAGGTCTCTATGCCGTTCGCAGATACCGTCAAAACGCTCGCGTGGCCCAATATGCCACTTCGCTGATTATTCTTGAATTGCACGCGATGAAATTTCGCAGATTCATCCGCAGGAACTTGGTCAACAACGCCATAGAGCTTGGCTAAGTCGCGATTCACAAACGAGTAATCGGCTCGAAGGAACTCCAGAACGGATGCATTGCGAGCAATCAAGTCTCGCATGAACAGACGAGTCTCCTGTTTCATTTCGGGTTCCAAACCAGCAGCGTAGTAGACTCGCGAATCTTTTGGGTCGGGCGGCATGCTGCCAAGCGACCTTAGATTCAGCCAGCTATCCAGAAAATCCGCGATGAAAGCATCGGAGGCCTGGCTTTGCAACAAACGGTTTGTCTCGGACCGAAGGATATTGACATCGGATTGCTTTCCCTCGTCCGCCAGTCTCCGCAGTGGTTCATCGGGCATCGTTGAAGTCAAGAAATACGCAAGGCGTTCCGCAATCCCATGACCCGTCAGCATCATGCTCTGCGAGTCATCGGGGGGACTTAGATACAAGAAAGCCGGAGAACACATAGCCGCCTTGAGCGCATCTTTGAAGGCTTCCCAAGGCGAATGGCCATCTGCGACACGGCGTTTGTAAACGGCCAACAAGCTCGCAGCTTCCGCTTCTGTTGCAGGGCGTCGATAAGCTCGCGATGCAAAACGCTGCAGTAGCTCCTGTACACGAGTCGGTTCAAATGGTTTCCCTTCAAGCACGATGCGCTGACTCGGCGTGGGCGACGAAACTTCCACTGGGCCGTTCAATCGGACCTCGTGAATGCGGATCTGAGGCAAATAACCAAACTTGATGACAGCCTTCCGAGCCTCGACGATGCCCTTGCTTTCGCGAACATTGGGAGGCAGCGTCTGTTTATGATTGCGAAGAACACGCGCGTAGGCACCGCGGACATCGTGCATCCCGTTCTCGAACGTGAATCGCGGCGCGAAACCTTTGTCCAGCCAAACCTTAAAAGTATACCATTTGAGCTCATTGTCTTTGATATTGGTTTCTGCGAGCAGCGGCTGGATCGGTTGCGTATGAACCATATCGCCGATTGCGGTGTTACCAGGCCTAATCCCCAATCGAAATGGCTCAGTCAAATCGATCAAGACGGTTTCAGCAGTATAGGGCGTATCGCGGTGAAGGGCTTGAGCGAGCACTTTGACTTCATACATGCCATCCACAGGAACACCCGAAGAAAAACTCAGAAGCGGTCCAAATGCCCCCTCTGGCTTGTCGTTCAATGGATGGTCATAGAGCACCATGTACTTGTTATCGAACGCGTGTTTGTGAGCGGCGTTTAATTCGCTCTGTTGGAGGAACTTGTCATTGAAGCCCCACTCCTGTGGATTCTGCGGTGCCGGGCTTGCCAATGCCTTCTCGACGCATCGATCTGCCGCGTCGAGGTACTTCTCAAGTAGTGAGCCGGAGGTGACAAGTGTGTCGCCAATATTGTCGAAGTGGTTTGATAGATTATCCGCAGGGAACTCGATGGTTGGATCGAACATCGTCATGTCGATGGCAAGCAAGTCGCCAACCGTATTTCGATACTCACGTCGCGTCAATCGACGCAACACGGTCTGCCCTCCCGTGCTTGTGGTTCGTCCCCGCATGTCGCCGAGCAACTGCGTCAGTTGATTGATCGCGCGCAATCGATCTTTCGTGCTTGGCTGATCGGCATCCTCGGGCGGCATCGTTCCTAGAGTCAATTGATCGATCATGTCCTGCAATCGAAGCTGCATGTCCCAGTGGTCTTTGCCGAAATCCAACGTTTCAAATTCACGTTCACCGCTGGGGTCATCGGCGGTGTGGCAAGCAACGCAGTATTTGCTAACGAATGCCTTAGCGTTTTCGAATGCTGGGCCTTGTGCTTCTACGCAGATTGGCAGCAAAGCAATCGACACCGCACAAACAACTAGGCAAGTCCTTAGCAAAAGGAGCATCATGTCAATCCTCGCAACGTGCCGGTACTGGTCGCGAATTGGTCCGTTTCGATCCCAAACTGTTGAAGCATCGAAACGAACAAATTCGTCAAAGGTGGTCGATGTTTGGACGTCCGATCGAATGCCAACATTCTACCGTGATTGAATCCACCGCCCGCCAACAGTAATGGCAAATTCGTGTTGGTGTGTGAATTGGCATTGCCCATGCCGCTTCCAAAGAGCACCATCGTCTGCTCCAGCAATGTTTGTCCACCTTCTTCAAGGGCAGACAATTTCTCGATGAAGCGAACGAACTGATCGATTTGGTAGGTTTCTAATTTGATCAGCGCTTCGATTCTATCCTCGAGCTGTCCATGGTGTGAAAGCGCATGGTAGTCGCCGTTGACCCCCAAATCTCTCGGATTGAAATCGCCGCCAATTTCCAATGTTGCAATGCGAGTGGAATCGGTCTGCAATGCCAGTGCGATTAAGTCGTAAAGCAAGGGTAAATCCTGCACCATGTTTCTGTTCTTGGGAGCGGCCATGGGTGCTTTTGGCTTCGGGACATCAAGCCAGTTGCGCCGCAGACCGATCCGCTTCTCGACATCGCGCACGGACGTTAGGTACTCGTCCAGTTTGTTGCGGTCTTGTTGATTCAGTTTTCGTAGATATCGATCGACGTCGCCCTTGACCATGTCAAGAATGGACCCTTGCAGCTTGAAGCGATCGGCGACGGAGAGCTTTTCTTGTTCACTGACACCCGAGAATAGCAACTGGAACAATTGTTCAGGTCCGGGAATCGGAGGCACTCGCGTGCCCGTGCGCGTCCACGACAACTGACAGCCTCCGTGGATTCCACCTTCGCTGCCGATCGTTAGCGTTGGAAAGCGAGTCAACCCAGCGACGTGATCTGCGGCATATTGATCGATCGTGACATTGGCGTTAGGTCTCGTCTTCGCATCGATTTGACGAACACCCGATAGGAAAGAGTGAATCGAGAAGTGCCCGCCACTAGTCCCGTGATCTAGGCCGCCAATCATGGTCATTCGATCTTGAATAGCGCCGAGCGGAGCGGTGCTTCGATTCAACTCAACGTTGCGGTACTCGACGAAACCCGATGTCGATTCGACGGTAGCAGTCTTGGGCCAAAACGCTTCGGGATGGAATCCGAGCAAGTTGCCGATACAAACCATCCGTCTTTTCGGGGCATTGGCTTGGTTCGGTTTGTCTTCACGCGCATTGGCGATTCCCAAGGAAGGAAAACAGGGAAGGCTGATGGAAACGCCTGCTGCTCGTAAAAGCTGTCTTCGATGCATGTGTTTCATGGATAGTCTAGTCAGTTGGGAAGGATGCATGTTATCAGCTTGAGTCGTTTCGCGATGCCTAACCACCCGATTCTACATCCTTCGTTTCGCTGCGATAGCAAGCCGTGCGGAATTTGTGACGCCACATTTGCTCGTTGCACCAATCCGCCAACAATGGGAGAGCGCGAGCTGTTGGCCCGATTTCCGCTTCCTCCAACCACGACTACCTCCTGGCGACTAGGTCGAACAAGGCAGTCTATTTGGTCAATTCGACTCAAAGCTTCCGTTACCCGAGAAGACCATTTTCACCTGGGGCGCTGAGGGCAAGCACGGCATCACGAACGATCTGAGCAATGAGATCACAAAAAAATACTTCCGCGCCAGCGTTCGGGAAATGGTCAAAACCTACCTGCTTCTCGCCGGCATGGGTATCACAGCAGGCGAGGGTATGCCGAAGGATATGGATTCCAAGGCGAAAGAGGCCTGGTTGTGGGGCACTTATGGCGAAGGCGTAGGCGACGCATTGAAGGACGAGCCAAAGCGAGACTTCCGCATGATCCATCGCTTTCACTGGACCGCGCAGAGCGATATCCTCGATGCCTGCAAAGACTATCCGGGGACCTTTGACGACCTTTGACTTCAGTTTCAAATACTCGGTGGCGCACATGTATTCGGAGCGAAATTAGGTCGGTACCAAAGCAATAAAGGGAGGATGAAAAGTGACATGAATCCAAAGATGGAACTACGCGGCCAACTGAGTGTTGCGACGATCGCATCAAATAAGCCGTATGTTACTCCTGACAACAGGATGGCAACGTAGTTGGCAAGATTCATCGCAGCAATCATCCGGCCCTTTTGGTTTTCCGGTGGTCGAGATTGCAGGAAGACCTGCAACGGTATAGCAAAAAGGCCCGCCGCTATGCCGAGCATTACCAACACAGGCAGGGAGCCATGATATCCAAGGAAGTGCTGCGATCCACGCGACTGTTTTAGGCAAGGAAATGGCCATCAAGAAAAGTGTTGAAAAGATACCGTAGATGCCCAAACGGACTACTCTTGTATCAGACGATCCACGAGAAAATCTGCCGGCGAGAACTGAACCGATCGCGATTCCAATGCCAATGCATGCCGTCATGATGCTCGTTTCGAGCATGCTGCAATTGAGCTGCGTCCTGCCGAAGTTGTTGACTGCTTGCATGGCAATTCCCGATACCAACCAAAAAACACTTGTCGCGAAAACTGCTCCCACCAATGGACGATCCTGCATCAAAAGTCTTAGTGTGGCGCGTGATACGGCCCATGAATCTGGTCGTAAGACAAGGCTTGGATGCGATGGAGGGACTGGCCGAATCCAAAGAGACGTCCAAGTCCCGGTAACGGCGATTCCAATGCAAATCACCGAACCCATCCACATCTGAGGAGCTGTATCGACGAGCGTTTGTCCTGGTTCAACAAGCAGGTCGCCAAAGAATCCAGCCGAAACGGTTCCGAAAATGATGGCGAGAAACGTCGTCATTAAGATAATCCCATTTGCCCTTGGTAAGTCATGGCAGGGAAAGAGTTCTGGGAGGATTCCATATTTGCTGGGGCCAAAAAAAGCACTGTGGACTCCCATTAGGAATAGGACCGCTAACAATCCAAGATAGCCCGTTACCCCGTACATCAAAAACCCAATCAACCCCAATCCCATAATGCCAATCTCGGCTGTTTTCGCTAAAACGATAACGCTTCTCTTGCTGTATCGATCCGACAAATGGCCCGCAATACCAGAGAACACGACAAACGGCAACGCAAAGACAATGGTCGCGACTTGCTGCTGGTCTAACGCTCCAGGTACAACGGGAATGGCCAGCAGCAGCATTAACTGCTTGTAAAAATTATCGTTGAACGCGCCCAAGAATTGGGTAGCGGTGATTCCGAAGAAGGATCGATCCCGAGTCAATTCACTCCCAACATGAACATCACAAGTGATTTGCGATGAAAAAGACATGAGCGTTCTCGATCTATGCAGAAGTTATGAAACGACAGAAACCAAATGCGGCAGTGGACTAACGCATGTTGATGCAGGTACCCAAAAGTACAACCGAGATCCAATCGCCGTTCCCCTCAAGAAACTTGGGGCGTTAGAGCGAATACTCCCGTCGAGAGTCGATGTAGTTGCTCAGCATTCGAAAGCGACGGACTTGGTGCAGGACACAAACCCCAATGCAAGCCAGTATCACAAGAAAGGTTGCGTGCTGGTAAAAATCGGCGAGCATATACGGCTCAAGGACCAACAGAGAGATATACGAAAGCATGGACACGATGGTGACAAGAACTACCATCCGTGCTCGGAAAAACATTCCGCCTCCAACTACAAGCATGGGATAGCCTATGAGGATCGCACCAGGGGGATTGGTCGGACTCGAAAGCATCGAGATCACGACCGTGAGAAAAACGGCATCAGCACAAAGCCAAATCGCTGCAGTAATCTTCTCAAGCTTCTTGCTGCTCGCAATCAAACCGCACAAAACACTTACTGCAATCCAAGCGAGCGTGAGGGAACTCACTTGGACGTGGTAGACTACGTAGGCTAGATCATTGTTGGCCGAGATGGCGAACTTCATTTGGCCGATGACCAGAGCCAACCCAAGCGCACCCAAGTGCGAGGAGATCACTGGCGATCTACGGCCGAATCGTCGAAGGCGATCGATCAGCGTCGGTGCCTTGGCATGAGTGGGAAGCCCATGCAGAAACCGTTCGAGATCCTCTGCTACCTCCCCTGCATTTGCATAACGGTCTGCAGGATTCTTCTCTAAACATCGCATGCATATGAGTTCAAGCGAACGTGGGATTTGAATATTGAGACTCCTGGGTGGAACAGGTTCGCTTTCAAGCACTTGAACGAGTGCATCCAGCACATTCTCTGCAACAAAGGGTGCTCGGCCGGTTAAGCAAAAGTACAATAAACCACCCAAACCATAGATGTCGGCCGATGCTCCAACGATTTTGTACTCGCCGGCCGCCTGCTCGGGCGCCATGAATCCAGCTGTTCCCAAAATCTGGCCCGTTTGTGTCAGGTCCGCATTGCCGCTTGTCGATTTGGCCAAACCAAAGTCCGCAATGAAAGGTTTCAGTTGCGAATCGAGCAAGATGTTGCTTGGCTTCAAATCGCGATGCACGATTCCTTTTGCGTGAGCAAACGAGATCGCTTGTGCGACTGGAATAAGCGTCTCGGCAATCTTAATAAAGGACAATGGTTGTAGTTTCACGACCGACGACAAGTCTGTACCATCTATCAATTGCATCGAGAAGTAATCGAGACCATTGATTTGGCCAACGTCGTAGACACGCACGATATTGGGATGCTCAAGTTGCGCTGCAAAGCGTGTCTCCTCACGAAACCTAGCCAGCACGACGCTGCTTTGCGTATCCTCGACGCCAACCCATTGGTCCGTCCGAACCAACTTGAGTGCTACTTCTCGGATCGCATTGTCGCCCGCGTATTGCACCGCGCGATAAACCACTCCCATTCCACCTTGTCCAAGTACCTCAAAGAGTTCGTATTGGCCAAGTCGTTTCGGCAGATCTCTACCGTAGTGAAGTGGCGCTGCTACAGTGGTTGAATCAGATGCGATTGTGTCGGATTCCATCAGCACGGAACAAAGACGCTCCTCATCGTTTGGAAACCTGGCAGCGTAATTGGCAAACGGCAACTGAGTACCGGACGCGATTCGGTACTCGCGATCGAGCTTCAACAACTCGACCAGCAATGCGCTTCGATCGGTTTCGACTCCCTCTGCCAAATAGTCTTCGATTACTAGAAAATCGCCCCGACGAAACTTCGCTTCAAACGCATCGCAAATGGGACCAATTCGTCGTAAGAGTTGGTAGTTTATATCCGGCGGAATCAAGTCATCGTTTGGCATCGCCATTTTCCACATCCGCAATGGGCTCCCGTGACCGAACCAAACCAACGGAGATTATGAACATGCCCAACATTTGAATCAAATGGAAAATACCGTGATTATCGAACGCCCAAACGAATTGGAGCCGCCAAGTAGACTGTGTATCCACAGCCGCAGCAATCAAAGTTAGAAATACACCTGCTGCCAAAAAACCAGAGCCTCGATACCGGATGGGACACCCAATGCAACGCACATAAAGCGCTAGGGCGAACATCATCACAGTGCCTTCATATACGACAAAGAGCAGAAAAGAATCGCTCCATATTTGAGTTATTGCAAAGAAAATAAAAGCGATACCGATGCCGGTCGGCAACAAACGTCTGCTTAGGTTCTCATGCCCAAAGTGAGAAATGGCGGCCAACGCAACCAATACGACAAGTAACCCCAACGCAAAGTAGATTGGACGCCAAAGAATTCGCATCGTTTCTGGAGCCAGCTCGACTCCATGAACAACGGTGCCAAGCAAACTCGCAAAGCACAGCAAACCGAATACCCATGACCAGAGCTGTAAGGAAAATCCAGGATTTTCCGCTGTTCGTCGCACCAACAGCAAACAAATCATCGATTGCAAGGCAAGAATCAAGTCCGTAACAGCAGTGGTCTGTTCCGTCGGAATGCCGATAAGGTGAAGTACCATGAACATCCTCGCGAATTTTTTGTATCTGCGTTTCCACGCCTCAAGGTGAAGGGTTTAGAATACCGCTATCTAGCGAACCGAAATGCCAGCGCAGTACCCCTCAAATTTCTTGGCTGAGTGTTGGCACAATTCGGCGTTCCATGAACCCGAGCTTCATTGAAGGTCGACTGATGAGTAAAACGCCCGAAATCCAATCCATTGTTCAACAGCTAGACGAGATCAAACATCACGATGAGGACGCGATCGCAGCATTGTGGGAGCAATATTACCCTGCCTTGGCCGATTTCGCTGGGAAACGGCTCACAGCGATGGGAGTTCGCCAACGCGCATTCAATGGCGAGGATGTAGCAGCTAGCGCGCTGGCAAGCTTCTTCCGGGCCGTTCAGCGCAATCGTTTTCCGGCGTTGGATTCCGACGATGGGCTTTTCCGTCTTCTCAGAAGAATAACGATTCGGAAAGTGATCGATCGAAAAAGGCATAGCCAAACTCTCAAGGCGGGAAGTGGGGACGTGCGTGGTGAATCTGCGTTTGGCTCCCATTCAAGTTCAGGAAACGCTTTAGGCATCGATGCAGTACAAGGCGAATCACCTTCACCTGAGTGGATCGCAATGATGGAAGAAGAATGCCAAGGGCTATTTGCATTACTACCCGACGCGGAACTTCAATCCATTGCATGTCTTCGACTGGAGGGATACAGCAACACCGAGATCGCAGCAAAGATTGGCAAATCGCTTGCGACCGTAGAACGCCGACTCAGTGAAATCCGCGCGTGTTGGAAGTCATCGATCAAACATGCAAAGCAAGATTCGCTCGATGACTAATGGAACCCTCTGCCAATTGCAAAAGAAGAGTGGCCAGATGACGCAATGGCGATGATCAACTGCTTTACGGCAAAATCCGTTAGTTCCGGATACAGTGGTAGGAATATCATTGTGTCGACCACCCTGGCAGCCAGGGCTGGATGGTGTTGATGAAATCCTACTGGGGCGGCGATAGGTTGTAGATGGCTTCCTTGTGTGGCGTCGAAGCCTGCGGATCGGAGCGTTGCAATGACGGCAGCCGCTTCATTGGAACAAAACGGAAAGACCCACCACGTGTGGCGAGGCACAGAGGCGCTCGGGACAAACCGTTGAACCAAATGGTTGCTGTCCGCCTTTTGGTATTGCTGAATTGACGTTGCCAGCGTGCGGCCGATATGGGATCTTCGATCCTGGCGGGCGACATCAAAAGTCCTGATTCGACGAGCTATTAGTCTCAGCAGCGCGAAGCTTGGCCGGCGACGGACGCTGTCGAAGAAGCGATCGAGCGGAAAATTTCGAACGGCTCCGTTGAACGTGGCATCGAGGTCCTTTCCCAGCCATCGCAGCACACGCACCAGACACGCAAATGTGAATCTTCCAGATACGACTTTGAGCAAAGTGTAGGTGCGGACTCGGGCGCGGAATTCGGAATGCGATTGCACTGGCCACACCTCATGAGTCATTCTCATTCGGCGCAGCAATGCAG
>JBEBHM010000280.1:0-10010 GCA_040080875.1 Pirellula sp. | reverse complement strand
GCCAAGTCGACAACCACGGAAACCGAGCATCGGATTGAACTCATGCAACTCGTGAACCATCTTGGCCACTTCGGCAGCGGTGGTTTTGAGTTGCTTCGCAACTTCTTCTTGACCCTTCTTGTTGTCCTGTTGTGGCAGGAACTCATGTAGCGGCGGATCTAGCAATCGAATGCAGGCTGGCAAGCCATTGAGTGCACGGAAAATACCTTCGAAGTCTTTTTGTTGGTACGGCAGCAACGTAGCCAGAGCTTTCTTGCGGTCCCCTTCGTCCTTGGCCAAAATCATCTGCCGGACTGCGATGATACGGTCCCCTTCAAAGAACATGTGCTCCGTACGACAAAGTCCAATTCCTTCGGCTCCGAAAGCGATCGCATTGACCACTTGATCAGGTTGGTCTGCATTGGTTCGCAATCCCAACGTTCGGTACTTGTCCGCGAGTTTCATGATGAAGTCGTAGTACTGAAAGACCTTGCTGTCTTTGGGTGTCATCGTCTTGTTGATCAAGACTTGCTTGAGTTCGCTATCGGCGGTCGCGATTGCCCCACGGAAAACCTCGCCAGTCGTCCCGTTGATGCTGATCTGGTCCCCTTCTTTGAGCGTAACGCCCTTGCATTTGAGGGTCCCTTTGTGATAGTCGATTTCGATATCGCCAGCACCTGCAACGCAAACCTTGCCCATTTGTCGCGCGACCAATGCAGCGTGGCTCGATACTCCACCGCGGGCAGTCAGAATTCCGTCCGAAGCGATCATGCCGCGAAGATCTTCAGGGCTCGTTTCAATACGGGCCAATACGACGTGCTTTCCAAGGGCCGCCAATTCCTCGGCCTTGCCGGCGGTGAACACCACCGAACCCGACGCTGCACCTGGGCCAGCTGGCAATCCGACAGCCATAAGCCGCCCTTCGCTGCGAGCCTTTTCGTAAGCTGTCGTGTCGAATATTGGTTGCAGCAATTGATTGAGAGCTTCCGGATCACCTGATTTCAAAGCGTGCTCCGGAGTCATCAACTTTTCTTTGACCATGTCGTGAGCAATCTTGACATAGGCCAACGCGGTTCGCTTGCCATTTCGCGTTTGAAGCATATACAGCTTCTTTTTCTCGATGGTAAACTCGAAGTCCTGGACGTCTCCGAAGTTCTTTTCCAAAGTCTTGCGAACTTCGTTGAGCTCTTTGTGAGCAGCCGAAATAATCTTGTCTTTCGCCATGTCGGCAATCGTCAGCGGTGTACGGACACCGGCCACGACATCTTCGCCTTGAGCGTTGACCAGGTATTCCCCATAGAAGACGTTATCGCCGTTGGCAGGGTCACGCGTGAATGCCACACCGGTGGCGCAGTCGTTGCCCATGTTGCCGAACACCATCGCTTGCACATTCACGGCGGTACCCCATTCATCCGGAATGCGATACTTTTGGCGATAGAGGATGGCGCGATCGTTCATCCAAGAACTAAAGACTGCGTACACGGCACCCTCAAGCTGCTTCATTGGCTCGTTAGGAAATGCTTTGCCGGTAAACTCTTTGATCAGCTTCTTGTATCGCTTTACCAATTCTTGCAGGTGTTCTGCACTCAGTTCAGTATCGTCTTTGACAGCGGCTTCTTTCTTGACCTGATCCATCACCGCCTCAAACGGGTCATGATCATTCTCGTTCTTTTTTTGAACTCCCATCACGACGTCGCCATACATCTGAAGAAAACGGCGATAGGAATCCCATGCAAAACGAGGATTCTGAGTGGCTTGGGCGAGCCCTTCGCAGGTGGCATCGTTGAGGCCGAGATTCAAAATCGTGTCCATCATGCCCGGCATGGAATCGCGGGCACCGGACCGAACCGAAACGAGCAATGGATTCTTGACATCGCCAAACTTCTTGCCAGATTCCTTCTCCAGCCATTTCACCGCTTTTTCCATTTCGGTTGCCAGCTCCGCAGGAGCTTTTTTGCCGTTCTTGTAGTAGCCGACACAGACCTCGGTGGTGATCGTAAAACCCGAAGGGACCGGCAGTCCGATCTTCGTCATTTGCGCCAGATTGGCACCTTTTCCACCAAGCAGAGCCTTCATGTCTCCATTACCATCGGTTTTCGATTTGCCAAAAAAATAAATCAACTTGTTAGCCATGGCCGAATGCAATGCTCCCGTGTTTCTGCAAAAATCTGTGGTTCGACGCGCGTCGATTGTCCGTGTGACAAGACCGAAAATGACGGGCGAGAAGTCTACTTTCACATAGCAAAAACGTCAATTGCTAGTCCCTCCGTTGGCCCCTTGCGGATAGGTCGCATTATGGTCCCAAACCGTGTCTTGCTCGCACTCGACCCCGTGTTGTTTTCCAGTCAACGGAATCCGAATTCAGCAGGGAATAATGACGTTTGGTTGTTCAGCACGGACAAGTATAAGCGAACCTTCTTGATTCGAAACGACCCTTTCGATTGGTTGGTTTTTCTCTTTTCCAACGGATTGCTTTCCGAGAAAAACCATCCACACGCAGTCACACAAATTGATGATTGTTGGTCGGACCAACCCGCCCTTGCTGACAATTTGCGAAAGCTAGCTCTGGTAACCAACTCCTCTGGCGGCGAACATTCCGTTCTCGCGAACGCCCATGTTGTAAGGCGATCTACCAGCCAAGTCGCCCTCTGTATTCCTTGCGACACCGCCTGCAATGTTGCAACATTGCTTCTCGAACATGGTCATCCACCTAGTTCGGTTTCGATGGATTGGCAGCACCAAATCGATGCCTTCACCACTTCGGCTCGCGCCTCGGGCAAAACCAGTCCCACGGAGACCTTCGTCACCGAAGATGGAATTCTGATCCCGCTATCCAAAACGCTTCAATCCTGGACATCGACCATCGGTTTGCAGCCAACGCTTGTCAATGCGTCCGACAATTCGGCTGACAATTCGGCTGACAACCAGACCGAACCAGTGGAGTGGCCTTGGTCGAACAACCGTTCCGTCGCAATCGCCCCAACCATGGACTTGTCGAGCGACGGGCCATGGCCTGCGGTGGCATGGCTCTCGGTTGAACCCAATGCATCGAGTAGAACTGCTTACGGTACGCAGCGGCAGTCGAGCACATGGTCGCGTCGTTCCGCGCCGCGACTAAATATGTCGTGGCCGCGTCGTTCCGCGCCGCGACTAATTATGTCGTGGCCGCGTCGCTCCGCGCCGCGGCAATTTATGCTGTGGCCTTTGGTCGGAGGGGGCGTCGTGGGTTGTCTGTTGTTGCTCTCTGGAATCTATTTCATGTCGTCGACACCGCTTGCCGAACGCGAAGCATCAACAACCGTCGAACGATCGCAAACGCTCGCGTCGAAATTGCCGTCGACAACGGACGCAAGCGAGGACGACGGCGCAAAGCTATTGGATGCGAACGAGACGATCGCGGAGTTAACTACGCTCGATAGCCTGACCACACTGGATATGGCACCGAGTGAACCGAGCGAGGTTGAATCTATCGACTCGTTGTTGTCGCAACTGGGTTCCAATGCGCAAAACAAATTTAGTTTGAGTTCAACCACACTCGACTCCATCATTGGCGATTCATTGGCGCGTCGTGACTCTGATCGACTGAAAACAGAATTGGAATCCGATCCAGTCAACAGGTTGGGAACGGAAGAACCAACGAATCCAAACGAACCGGGTCCGGGCACCTCCGTTCTGTCGGTCGACAGTTCACCGATCGACCGTTCGATTCGACTCACTTCTGCAACGGACCGCTTACGAATTCCGATGGGGCAAAAGGTAACTGCAAAACGATGTCGGTGTGAAATCGAACTCAGTGTGCACAAGCGCCTGGTTGTCGAACCACAGGGGCAAGCAGTGTTGGAGGGGGCGACCAGTGCAAGTTGGAAGATCGCATTGGAGGACGAGGAACCAGAACTTGTTCTAGAGGTTGCATCGAAACCTTCGAGCCACTGGCAACTGATCGTCTCCGTGGCTCTCAAGGAATCGCCCGGTTCGGTCCCGATCTTAATCGCCCCCCGCGACACGCAAATGGTCGGCAACCGCCTGGTCGAGTACCACCGTTGGCTTGGTAATTCCATCGGTTTGCTTCAAAACGCCAAGGCCAACCGTCGCCCAAGAACGGGCATCGACTTTGTCGGCGAAATCAAGAAAGCAGAAAGGCAGCAACGCGAAGTCGAGAAAGCGATCGAGCGATGGAAAGTCGTTGAACGGTTAAGTCATTTCTTCTTCGACGACCACGAACTACGTCTAAAGCTATCCGCAAATAGTCAAGAGTAGACAGGGTCAATTCCATTTCGCCTAATGGAGCGGCTTCGCGCCGTCACTTCTTTCCCAAATATGAAGTTGGCTCACAGTTGCACAATTCTCCGAATTGTTCGATCCTCTTTAATCCAATTTTATTTTGGTTCTAGTGATTTAGTCCTGATAGAGACGACAGATGCCTAGGACGGCAGATCTCCGAGCCAGCCTAGATATCCAGAAAGCAAGACGGGACTGAACGGCCTTTCCATCTGTGCTAAATGTGGGTTGGTTACTACCATTAAAAATCCCGTACGCACCGGATTGGATATCATCATTTACTCAATTTCGTACCCATGGAGACGAATTCGTCGCGAGAGAGAAACCCGTCTCGGTTGGAGTCCCATTTTTCAAATCGCTCGACGGCTGCCGCGACGTTGGATTGGCTGGCAAGATAAATTGCGCGGCTGAGTTTGCCTACCCTCTCCTTGTCGATCTTGTCGAATCGAGCGTTGCGGTCCTCACGTTCCACAGGAGGAACAGGGGCCGTAGCAGCGGCTTTCGATTTCTTGCTCTTGGGCGCTGTCATGTCAATAGCAGCGGAGCCAACAGGTGGTAGGTACTTTGCGAACGACTCCATCAAAGTCTTGTGCTCTGGTTTGTTCGCAAGGCTAACGGTCTCGGAGGGATCGTTTTGTTCGTCATACAATTCGGTTGCGACCATCCTGGCGCTATGGCGCTCGCGCCAGAAGGTAGCTCGCCAGCGACTGTCGCGAATGCTGTAACCCATGACATGGGTGCCCGTAGCGGCATCTCGGCGCGGATACTGACTGATCGCCACGTCCGTCGCGGGTGCGGACGGGTTGTCGAGGAAATTTTTCAGACTACTGCCGTCGATCTTGCTCGGAGCTGGCAACCCGCAGACTTCGGCCAGCGTTGGATAGACGTCGACAAACTCGACGGGCGCATCACATTTTCTTCCGGCCGATAGCGACTTTGGCACGCTGACGAGTAGCGGTGCGCGAGCGGCTAACTCAAAATTCGTGTGCTTGTGCCAAAGTCCGTGATCGCCGAGTTGCCAACCGTGATCGCCCCAGAGAACGATGATCGTGTTGTCCGACAGGCCCTCATGGTCGAGCGCGTCGAGCACTTTGCCGATCTGCGCGTCGGTGTAACTGATGCAAGCGTAGTAGCCGTGGCGCAACGTCTTGGCAAATTCCGCTGGGATATGGTTTTCCTTGGGTACGCCGGGGTAGTTATGCAATTCCCCGTTGATGTGGCCTGCGAACGATGGACTGCCCTCGGGCAAGCGATCGATGGTAGGAATTGGGATGTCGTTTGGATCGTAGAGGTCCCAGTAATTCTTCGGGGCAACGAATGGCAAATGCGGTTTAGCAAAACCGACTGCCAAAAAGAATGGTTGGTTTTTCGATTTGAGTGCAGCCAAGCGCTTCACAGCTTCAGAAGCGGCAGCACCATCGGGCAGGTCGCTTTCCGCTTTCAGGCTGACTTCGAACGCTGGGCCAGCCTTGGCGTTTTCGTCGACCTTGGGAAACGGTGACATGAACTCTTGAACAACAACGTCGTGCTTAGTCACTATCTGCTTGGTGTAATCCGACAAGTCGGTATCGACTGCTTTGCCAGTAGAATACCAATGCGGCTCACTCCATGATCGGCCATCTTCGAATCCTTTGTGGTAGACCTTGTTGATCGCTGCACAATGGTAACCGCTGGCCTTGAAATGCTGAGGCAACGTAACGCAGTCGGGTTGGGCAACACGGAAGTGAGTCACCAAATCCCAAACCTTGGTCGTATCAGGTCGCAAGCCCGTCATGATCGCCGTGCGCGAGGGACTGCAAACCGCTTGTTGGCAGTAGGCTCGATTGAAAACCACGCCGCGAGCCGCAATGCGATCGATGTTTGGGCTCTTGACGATCCTATTGCCGTAACAGCCAAGATCGGGTCGCAAGTCGTCGACGGCAATGAATAGAACGTTGGGCTTGTCAGCGAACAGAGGCGATGTCGACGAGAAAACTACTGCAATGAGCATCCACTTATTAATGATTTGTAAGTAACCCATCGATTTGTTAATTCCTGCGGTCTGTCTCGGATAGATTTTGAATGATTCTATAATCAGGTTTTACAGCGATGGAATTCGGCGGCGCAGCGACACTTTGACGTCATCGACATAAGCGCCGTCGAAGGGACTTTTCCCGTAAGATTCAAGCAATTGGGTGATATGCACTCGAACAACCAGATAGGCCGTGTTCGGAGGCAATTGTAGTTCCGTGTCGAGGTATTGCCATTGCGAAACATTTCTGTCCAGAACGGTCCGAACGCTTCGCGCCATCGCCGTAGAATTCTTGGTCAGTTCGATGCCAACGTTGGTGGCGGATTTGGGATCAGAGTCTATATCCAGGGCGTAAACCGAAACCGAACACCCGTACTCTTCATCCGCCGAAAACGGAATGGCATTAAAACTCGCAGACGCATGTACGACGATAGGGTCATCTCCCGTGTTGCGCAGCAACTCGCGGATATCCATCAGGTGGTAGACATCGGCGATGTGGCTAAAACTCTGCCTAGGCTTGCCTTCCCATCCTTCACGAATGAATCGCAACATCCTATTTCCGCTTGCTGGCTTCACACCTCGTTCTTCGTGTACGATGTTGGCTCGATCACCTCGCCAAATCCCTACGCCAAGGGGGACGCGCCGGACAAGTGGCAATGATTGCGATTCGAAATCTTCCGTGAGCAGATTTATCGTCTCACGCCTCGTCGGCACGACAAATGCCCACAGCACCGATGCGCTGATTAGCCCTATCAGGATTCCAAGCGATGCCGCTACCAACGGTCTCCTTAACATTCGATCGAACAGTCTTGTATGACTCGTGCGCGCCGCTTGTTTCTCGCTTTGTGTCTGTTCCTTGAATGTGGTCAAATCAGGCTTAGCCAACTCTACCGCCATCTCAGGGCCGTGAGTTCCCATAAGAGCCGCGTCCAGATGAGCATACCGCAGGAATTCAAAACGGAATGCCGAATCGTTCAGCAGCAGACTCTCCAGCGAGAACACTTCTTCGGGAGTCGCATTGCCATCGAAATAGAGCCTGATGAGTTCGAGTTGCGCGGCTTTGTTACTCATTGTACGCTCTCCCGTGCAATGGCACTCCGGATGCACTCCATCAACGCAATGCGGATCCGGTGAAGTGACTTGTAAAGCGACATTGGGCTTCGTCCAGATCGTGTTGCCAGCTCATTGATTCGGACCCCAGATGCATAGGCTGTAGCTACCAGTATCCGTTGATTTTCCGGAAGTTTCTTCAAGCATCCATCCAATGCCCCACGCTCCACTTCGAAATCGCCGGCGGACTCTTCAGCCTCCTGAGCGATAAGTCGCATCGCTTCCTCACCAAAAACGTGGCGGTCGCGACGAGCAGTTCGCAGATAGTCCAAAGCTTCAAACCGTGCGACCCCAAAGGCCCATCTTCGAAAATCGTCCGGACTGCTGATGTCCTGGAACTTCCGCCACAACACGGCAGCAACGTTCTGCATGACTTCGCGAGTGTCCTCCAACGTCGGTACCAGAGACCGTACGAACCCTCTCAAAGCCTCTTCGCATGGGAGGTAAAGGCGCATAAATTCATCATGTCGGTCGTATTCGGACGGGGTCATTACACAGAACACTGATCGAAAGCAATGGATTTGCCTCAAAAACGGAGACAATCCCGGAATTTTTAGATATGGAGAACGTCAAAACTTCCTAAAAACTATCGTCGACGAGAATTTTTCATGAATTCGCGGCAAATCGCCGCCTGTAACTCCGTGTTGAATATGTCCGTCATAATTCCCGATATGGCGAAGTAATTGGTGGTATTTATTGATTTAAAAAACTTCTTCCCCGAGAAAATCGCCATGCAAACAAACAGACTTAGATCGAGACAAGGCTTCACTTTAGTTGAACTACTGGTCGTCATTGCAATCATTGGCATTCTAGTTGGATTGCTTCTTCCGGCAGTGCAGGCGGCTCGCGAGGCTGCCAGACGAATGCAGTGTAGCAATAATCTGAAGCAGATTGGCTTAGCAATGCACAATTACCACGATGCTCACCGTACTCTGCCACCCGGTTGGATTTCAAGTTTGGGGCTGACTTTCAATTTGGCTACCCAGACTGGTACCGGAACCAACGCTGATGGAAACTGGTCGTGGTCTGCGTTTTTGCTCCCATTTATTGAACAAAGTAACCTCTACACGCAACTGAACGTCGGACCAGTGGATGCTCGGGACGCTCTCGACAATACCACTCTAAGACTGCTACTTCAAACTCCGGTCAGCGTGTACCGCTGCCCATCGGATATTGCTCCAGCAACCAATGACCAGCGTCCCGTCAGATCCCGAGCTGGGACAAATTACCCTGTAGCAACTTCCAACTACGTTGCCTGGAACTCAGGATCTCGCGGTTATATCCCGGGAGAAACGAGCGGAGTTGGTGCCACGGTAGATCGGGCTGGATTGTTTACGATGAATCGATCAACTCGATTCGGCGCTTGCACCGATGGGCTGAGCAATACTTTCTTAGCGGGTGAAAGAGCCTACAAGCAGTACATTGCAACCAATGGAAATACCATCGCCTGTCGAGCTGCGAATGCCTATGTGCTGAGATGGCATACGGTGATGGACACCTGCTCGCGACACGACGTCTCCGGAAATACAGGAGCATTGGGATTATCCGAGGGACATATCAACAGCATTCAAAATGGTGGAAATCCCGTAAGTCCGATTCCTCCGCCTAACGCAAACAACAGCTTCTGCGGTCGTGGTGCCTCCAGCTTCCATACGGGAGGGGCTCAGTTCGCATTGGCAGATGGATCTGTCCACTTTATATCCGAGAACATCGACTGGAAGCCTGACAACCAGATTAACAGCACTTTCGAAGCATTAGGCGCAATGGCAGATGGCACTGTTATTGGCGAGTTTTAGTCCAAGCAAGTTCGGAAGCTTGGCTGTCGTTTTAGACGAATCTAGTTTGCTGACGTGTTGCGTCGTTTTGGAGATCTTGGTGGCACACGAATTTTATACGGGATCGCATCCAGTCGCGAAGTACACGGTGGGAGTCTTTCTCCTGGCTATGTTGCTGGGTGGATGTGGAGGTGCTTCCGACGTGGGAACTGTCTCCGGCATCGTTACTCTGGACGGCAGCCCTCTTGAGGGTGCTTCGATTACATTCCTACCGGAGAAAGGTAGACCATCGTCGGGCGGAACAGACAAGAACGGGCATTACAAGCTGTCATACTCAAACGACCAGTCGGGCGCAATATTGGGCGATTGCCAAGTGACGATAACAACCGCTTTTGAAGGCCAGGATGGAAAACAGATGGCTGAAAAAGTACCGAAAAAGTACCGCGCACCAGGAGCCCTCCAGGCAATCGTAAAACCTGGGTCCAACAAGCTCAACTTCGACCTCTTGAGCAAATGAGACGATCCAATCAGTGGCTCGATAACGAATTTGTTTCGGCCAAAGCCTAAATTCCAGTTTGTGCATGGTCGCAGTCCCCCAGCCCGCAGCCGATTTTGCGGAGCAAAGGTCGCCTCATTTGCGATACGGTGGTGGCGTTCACCTAGAGTGTCAGGGAATCGCCTCTTTATTTCTTGCGTGGTCGTACTTCGTGCTGGATGGCTCGATGGATGGCTGCTTTTCCAAATCGCTTTGCGATTGCATCCGTGGCAGAATCCA
Organism: Pirellula sp.; assembly: GCA_040080875.1. Classification (GTDB taxonomy): domain Bacteria; phylum Planctomycetota; class Planctomycetia; order Pirellulales; family Pirellulaceae; genus JBKCUI01. The sequence continues at coordinate 82 of JBEBHM010000280.1, read as the reverse complement.
AACTCTGCAACTGCTCGCGATTGGATGTATCAAAGAGCGATAGCTGAGTCATGCTGGAATGATCGAAGCCGCTTACACCGAA
>JBEBHM010001003.1:0-2662 GCA_040080875.1 Pirellula sp. | reverse complement strand
GGACGAGGTGGTGGGAGGGGACGGTTGCGGAGCAACCGTCCTACGGGGGGCATTTTGTGATTCAAGGGACGTCCAATGCAGGAGCCGAGTCTGTGTGTCGACATACCAATTTTCCAATTCGTCCTGAATGGAGTCGGCTTTCGCGGATGTCAAGACCGCGAGGCTGTCGGGTTCCGAGAAAACTTTGCGACCGAGTGCGAGCGTCAACGACGTAGGAGCCCGCTCTAGGAGCGAACTCCATATGTCGATATAGGTATTGGTCAGGGGACTGGATGTGTCCAGCATCAATGATTCAAAAGCAGCTAATTCATGTTCGGTGGACGAGCTGACTGCGCCCAATTGCGATGGATCGCGGTTGGGTGATTGGATGTTCAATGCTTCCTCGGGCACTTGTCCCTGTGGAGGAATGAGTCCGATTGCAGTCGCAGCGGTTTCGACGCGTTTTGTGTCCGAAGTCAATCGGATCAAAACCAGTACGAGCACCAACAAGACAACGAGCGATGCGAATCGGCGCGTTCCACTTGACCGATCGAACGCGGCGGCTCGATTGCGACTTTGGCCTTTTAAGCCATACCAGCGATCGCGTCTAGGATTGGGCACGCTTATCGAGCCTCCTCGATGCGATCGAAGTACTTGCGAGCTGCATGGTGATAGGGTAGCCCTTGCCAATTTGCAGCCTGTTCCAACGGGATAAGGCCCTCAATGCTCGGAGAACGGTCATAAACTGCGTTAAGGCACACCTCAACCAGTCGGGACGAAGCATCCTTTCGAACGACCAGCAATGCCGTGGTCGCGAGCGTTCGAATCGCGTTGACGTTGTCCGCGCCATAAGCTTGCGATGGAATTTCAAAAAGTCGGAACATGGGTTCGGATAGCGCCAGGGCACCCGCATTTTCGATCGCGATGAGTCGAAATCGCTTGTCTTTCAACAGGTCTGAAATGCCCTGCTGGCCAACTCGGATCACAGCGATGATCGCATCGACGTCCTGGTGTTGCTCCGATTGAGTCCAGTCACCTTCGATGATGCTGATACGTTCTGGCGTGATGCCAAAGTGTTTGAGCAATCGTGTCGCGGCTTGCCGAGTGCCCGAGTCTTTAGCCCCCATGATGATTCGCTTGCCAGCCAGTTGGTCAATGCTGTTGACGTCCAGTTCCTCTCGCACCAAGATGTGAAACGCTTCGAAGAACATAGGCGCTACCACGGCGACTTGATCCGATCGGACCGAGGACTCTTGCATCAGTGCCAAATGTGCCTTGTTGAATTCCAACTGTCTCAAGTTCTCAAGCGAGCCATCGGTGGCGCTCACATGCGATTCGCGGCCACAACGGGCCTGAATGCGTTCGGCGAGGATTCCGGCCAGTTCGAAGTACATGCCGCCAGGAGTTCCCGAGGCGATCGTCATCCTGCGTGGCAACGTGTTGTCTCGCCAATAGTCGCCAATTCGCCGTCCTGCGAACCAGATCGCAACGATTCCAATCAAGGCCGCGATCATCACGTTCTGAGCCATGCGCTGCGACGGCGAGGGCTCAACATTCCTCACACCTGTCAACGCAGCGATCAACGGCACATTCGCCAACCAATGTTTGGCGCGGCGCAAAAGCGAAGGGGGACGAGCCGTGATTGGTATGCCTTGATAGAATCGTTCCAAATCGTCCGCGAGTTCGCCCGCCGAGGCATACCGTCGGCTCGGTGACTTCTCCAAGCATTTGGTCACGATCGTATCCAAATCCACATGGATGTTTGGATGACTCTGACGGACCGTTGGTGCAGGGCGATTGACGACCTGCATAATGGTTTGCAAAACGGAGTCGGCTTGAAAAGGGGGTCTGCCGGTCAACAAGGCATAGAGGATTGCACCGATGGCATATACATCCGTCGACGCTCCCTGCTCCTGGTTCTTGCCAGCAGCTTGCTCGGGGGACATATAACTCGGCGTTCCTAAAGCGGCGCCGGTGGCAGTCAATCCTCGGTCCGAGTTCATTTGCTTGGCAAGGCCAAAGTCGGTAACCACAACCCCATCGGATTCGTCGATCAAAACATTGGCGGGTTTCAAGTCGCGATGAACAACACCCTCTTGATGTGCGTAGTCAATCGCTCTCGCAACATCGCGGACATAGCGAACAGCGTCTTTGGGAGTCATCGGTCCCGACTGAATTCGCTTGGCCAGGTCGGTGCCAGGAATGTAGTCCATAGAGAAGTAATGATGTCCGCCCGTCTCGCCGCAATGGTACACCGTAACGATGTTGGGGTGCGTTAAGCTCGCTGCGCTTCGTGCCTCGGTGTAAAACCGCTCTACTTCGTCGTCAGTGGCCAAGGCTCCCGAACGGATCATCTTGATTGCCACGCGGCGTTCAAGTTGCACTTGATAGGCCAAATAAACCACCCCCATGCCACCGCGTCCAAGAACGCGTTCCAAAACGTAATCCCCAAAACGATGCGGCAACGTGCTCGCAGAGTCGGCACCGGGAAGGCTTGCATAGTGATCGTCCGTGGGATTCGATTGAAGCGGTAATGTCGAGTCGTCAATCGATATGGAAATCGGCAAGCGGATCTGCTTCTTGGAATCCGCCGAAGGCGTTAAAGTCGGCGCGGTCGAATCCACCGGACTTAAGTCCAATGCGGCTTTCGATGGGGTGTCGTTGCCAATGGCACGTTCGGCGA
>JBEBHM010001002.1:0-2673 GCA_040080875.1 Pirellula sp. | reverse complement strand
GTGCACTTTTCGCCGCAGGCTTCTTTCGAAATGCGTTTGTACTTGGCTTCCATTCCCATTTTGGCTGATGGGTCGCCGTAAAACCAACTCAGTTTGGCTTCATCGTCTCCCACAAACTCGACTACGGCTCCATAACCTTGAACGGAATCTTGGACAATCACGAATTCCAATTGATTGTCCTTTTGCTGAATTGCCCGCCAAGTCTTGGAGCCGGTATCAACCGAGACGTCTGTGGTGGATGTTGTGTTCGAACCAAACAAAGAAAAGAGCGCGCCGAGCAGCCCAGAATTGGACTTAGCCTTTGGCTTCGATTCGGCATCGTCCGACATCTTCTTAGTAACAACATTGGACAGCGTTCCGCTGGCTGCGAATTCAAGATGATTCCATTGATCGAACATGCCGGATGCGTAGGGGTTCGATCCTGCGGTCGCATTCTCCTCCTTGATGCGTTCCCATGTGCCAACCAATTTCTTTCCAAGTCCTTGCGTGGCTTCTCGCGTTAATCGTTCTTCGTCCGTTTCGGCAGGTGCCTCACTCTTGGGAACAAGGACCGCAACGGTCGAGCGATCGACATTCATCATGTAGTGCCAATTGCGTTTTGCATCAAAACCGATGGCCACATGTTTGCACCCACCTCCAATACTTGCCCTTCCGACTAGTCCTAGAAATTTTCCATCCGATGAAAATCGCTTGATGTCTCCGATGCTGGACTCTGCGGTTAGGATCTCACCGTTGTCGCAACAGCGAACGTTCATCGGGTTGCAGCAGCTGCCAAACCCGTCGGTCTTGGTTCGATCTCGGCTGCCAAATCCGCTAAGTCGTTTGCCATCGCGATCGTAATAGCCGACTTGAAATGCGGTGTTCTCGGCAATGATCAAATGCTTTCCATCGGTTTGAATATCGAGTTGCCCACAGCAACCGCTAACACTCTTCACCACCGACGTGGCCTCGTCCAGTTCATGGTTCATTCGAAAAATACTATACCCATAACCAGTGGTCTGAGGGAGACTCACAAAGACGTCGTCGGACGTTACTGCCATCCCTGTGGCCCGCATCATCCGCTGCAATGCCCCCGTGCTCAATTGCGACGATAGCGAATCGCCGACCGTTTTTTCCATATTGGCATATTGCTCTTTTTGAGCGATGAGAAGCTTTAGTCGTCGTTCTCGCGTGGCCTTCGCCTTTTCGGTCTCATCGTCGGGCACTTTCTCAAACTTTGCAATCTGGGTTTCTAATTGTTCAGCAAGTTTGCGATATTGAGCCGTCATTTGTTCGGCTTGTTTCTTTTGCGACTCCTTCATCTTTTCCATCATCTCTTCTGAGTTGCCGATGTTGGGTGCATCTTTCTCGATCAAAACTTTTCCAGAAGGATCGATCTTGGCGACTTTTCCAGATCCTGCGACGAAAAGATTTCCATCAGGAGCGAAGTTCATGGCTTGAGGGACAAAGCTCAATTGGATTTCATTGATTTTCTTGCCCTCGCCCGTGTAGACGACAACGGCTCCGAGTTTGGGATCCTGCCGGCTGCCTACAGACATCCAAAGATTGCTATCACTTCCAAGGCAGAATGTGTTGAGCATCGCTTTCGAATCGCCGATGAACGGAGCTATTGAACGAGCTTGTTTATGCGTTGGGTCCGAGGACGGCTCGTTTGCAAAGGCATGCATCCCTGTTGAGAGACTCAAAACGGCCAACAACAACAGGAAATTCCGAATCCGAAAAAACATAGGATTGTTCCTTTGTGAAGAGAGACGTACCGACGTATTAGAAATTTACTTCACGACATACCGTGTATCGTAGAGATATACCACGGCAATTGCAAATAGAATTTGTGCGATGGGTCATCGCCTTTTTACGGTTTGCTGGCTGCTTTGCGGAACTGTTCAAATTGCTCGCGGATCGACGCGGGAGGACGGACGCGCGTGCCTTCCTCAAGCAGCCCCTTTAATTCATCGTCTCGGTCGATGACTTTTCGCTCTTGGCCCCTGCCCGGCCGCAAACCAAGGGAACGCAGCGACGCATCCAGTTCCCGTTTTTTGTTGGGGTCTGTTTTGGCAAGTTCTTTAGCTTGCGTCCATCGGTCGATAAATTTTTTCATATCGTCCGCCGTCCAGTTCATCTTTCGTAACAAGTCGGGATCTGGCTGATCTCGCTGTTGTTTGAGGTAATCGAGCGCCAAGTCAGTCACTTGATTGGCATAGTCCTGATTGGCAGGCTCAGGCTTGGATGCTGATTGATTTGCGGATGCGCCACTTTGCGATCCACCCATTCCGGATCCGCCGCTTTGATCCTGGCTTGGCGATCCATTGCCTGATTTTTGCGAATCGGACTTCTTGCCTTTTGACGAAGCCTGCGCAGAATCCCCTCCCTGCGTACCACCATCACCCGACTTGGAATTCGCGGACTCGGATTTGCCGGAGTTCGTTTTATCACCGCTCGATTTGTCTCCACTCGACTTATCACCACTGGACTTATCACCACTGGACTTATCACCGCTGGACTTGTCACCGCTGGACTTGTCACCGCTGGACTTGTCACCACTGGACTTGTCTCCACTGGACTTGTCTCCACTGGACTTATCACCGCTGGGCTTGTCACCGCTGGGCTTGTCACCGCTGGGCTTGTCACCGCTGGGCTTATCACCACTGGACTTATCACCACTGGACTTATCAC
>JBEBHM010000279.1:0-10073 GCA_040080875.1 Pirellula sp. | reverse complement strand
ACTGATCATGAATAATAAACACACATATTTTTTGTTAACCTTCATCGTGGGATGGCTCGCTGCGTCGACTGCATCGGCAGCCATCATTACCAATGGAGGCTTCGAAGCAGGACTTACAGGCTGGACCGCAGTAAATCAAGTTGGAGGCGAAGGGAGTTTTTCATTACAGACGGGTACTTCGAGCCCAATCTTTGGCGAAGTCGTTCAGGCTCCACCGGAAGGAATTCGAGCAGCCATGTCGGATGCAGGTGGTCCAGCTTCACACGTCTTGTATCAAGATTTTGTTGTACCCGCTTTCGCCCCTGGTGAAAGCGCGTTTGTGTTTACCGCATCGTTGTACGTTGGCAATCGCGCCGACCGATTCGCAACACCCAGCTCGCTTCAATTTGATCTGCCTGACCCTGGAGCCGCAGGATTCAATCAACGCGCTCGCATCGACATCACTTTGGCCGGTGCTACGAATCCATTCACGCTTGCACCGAGCGACGTGATCTTTAACGTGTTTGAAACAGCAGTGGGCTCGGCGTTGGTCTCGGGATACACGCCGGTGAACATCAACCTAACAACTGCGCTTGCCGGGCGAACGGGTCAAACGTTGCGTCTTCGGTTCGCTGAAGTAGACAATCTCGGACCTTTCCAATTTGGCGTCGATCGAATCGACATCACGGCAGTACCCGAACCGTCTGCGGCGGTCCTTATGGTTGCGGTCCTTATGGTGATGACATGCTTGTTGGGTACGTATCGCGTCGCTCGTTTCCGTTTCGTTTGGAAACGATTTGCTTGATACGATTCGATGCTTGTAACGAAGAACTTATATTCTTTTGTCTTTTCATTCTTTTGCCGAATCGTGTTGGAATGCCCAACCGATTTGGTGACAAAAGAATGAACCGACAAAAGAATGTGCCGGACGTTCGAGAACTCACGTTTCGGAGAAACGTGCAACGGTGTGATGGAATGCAGAATGGGTCCGTCTCCAACCAAGAAGAATCAGCATGCCAGCCGATGCAAGCAACAGTACGCTTCCTGGCTCAGGCACTGCGGTAAAATCGACCGTCAACTGCGGCCTAACAGCAACCCCGCCCGGACCGGTTCTAGAAACGAACCGCATGGCCGTAGTGCCGATTTCTTCGCCTCGCAGCATCCAGCCGAAATTCGCAGTGGGATTGTTGACCCATTGCTGAACGTCGGCGACCAAGTTCACCGTCGAATTCCACGTATAGTTACCCTCTGCCGAAAGCGTTTGGGTGGCGCTGGCTGTCGCGACAAAATCGCCGCCCGCCGTGGTCCAAAGTGTTCCAGGAAAACTCGAATGCAACCAAGTGGCATCGCCGTTGGTCGCGGCTGCACCCCCTCCTTCTTGGCCCGAAGCCAGTGACGTTCCTTCGCCCCACTGTCGAGTCATCCGATTGAGACCCACGATGACTTGTCCGGCTTGATCGGCTTTGTCCATGGTTAGCCTGACGGAAACGGAATTAATCGTCGCACCGATCGGGATGGACGAAGTATCAAATTGTAAGAGCCCTCGCCGAATTAGCCCACTGTTGGTTGTTCTCCCGGAAAATAAAAAGTTTCCGGCGCCATTGCTTAACGCCCCAGTCGCGCTTTCGTATAGCGTGTTGTCTCGGGACGCTGAAAACGATGCGATATCCGCATACAACATAGAATTCCATTGCCATGCCATGAGGACAAGCAATGGTTTTAGGATACTTCTGAAATACATACTCTCTCCGCGCTTGAAAAACCAATAAAAATGAACGGACCTCGATATCCCGGCGGGAATTCAAAGACATTCTCGTGCAGAATCGAAATCCAAGTCTCTAGTTACCTGTCAGATTATCATTCGATTGCAAAAGAAGGTACGATTTGGTTCGTCAAATTCAGTTCCTAATCTAGCGACAGAGGAGTTCTTACAACCACCACGACCCGTAGTGTCAACGAGCGGAGATCCTCACTGACACATCGGGTTGTGATAAATTGATTCAATCGCACTGAGTAAACTTACACTTTGACCGCTTCGCGAACCTTCCATCCAAAGGACACGTCACCTTTCTTTTCGCCCTTTTCGCTCTGTTCCGTGTAGGTGATTTTGTACTCATCGAAGTTTAAGCTGTAGTTCTCACCGGGGCGATCTTGGTCGTGGCCGGAAATTGTATGCGACGTTACCATCACGTTCTTGAGCTCGTACTTAAGGTAAGGCTCGCGACCGGTGTTGACCCCTGTGGTCAAGACATGGATTTCCACCTTTGGAAAAATCTTGCCCATGCAAACCGCTTCGATGATCTTTGGGCTGGACTTGTCCAACAGCTTTGAGCATTGGACGTCCTCTAATTGGATCGTACCTTCTTGACGAGCGACGCCCGTTTTGCCAGCACCGGTTTTGAAGACGTGCTGGCTGAAGGATTCTAGGACGCACCATTTTTCATGTCCCTTTGCCACACATTCTCCATCAATTCCATCAAATTTCATGAAGGCTGCCATTTTTTTGTTCCTAATTGTTAGTTGTTAAACACGATTTACAGTTTTGCTGGTTTCACTTGGCATGCGACCAACCGACACACAAGTTCTCGTTCGAAAGCGGGTTTGGTTGCGTCGAAGTTGTGATTTTTTTTGTTAAAAATCGGTGCGGTCCGTGTTGGGAGCGTGCAAAACCAAGATACTCCTCCTATATCCCAGTCCTAGCTGAATCCCCGCGAATTCAGCTACGTTGATAACTGCTAGACTGGGCTAAAATTCGGTCGACATCAGGGGACACTTTGAAACTCACCGTTCTCAATTATTTTTCTCCGATGCAGAAAAGGCTGCTATGTTAAGTGTCATTGGATTGTTCGAATCATCAATTTTGGCTCTAGCCGCAGTCATTTTCGTCCTGGGACTGTTCGTTTTGGGTTATCGGAGACTATTGCAACCGTTCATTGGCAACAATCCAATGCATTGGTTAAACCCCTTTCAACCTCTCCGCGGCGATGGTGCGATTCAGCCGAGCGAAGAAAGATTTGCGTTAACAGTTGCTGGGGCAGTGACCGGTCTTTGGGACTGGAACGTCGTCTCGGGCACTGTGTACTATTCACCCAGGTTCAGCGAGTTGTTGGATCTTGCTCCAAGCGAAATGGACAAGACTCTCGACGCATGGCAATCTCGCCTGCATCCTGAAGACAAGTTAGCTACCGTCGTAGCCCTGGATGCCCATCTCAAAGGAAAGCAACCCTTTAGCCACCGATGTAGAATGCGCTGCAAGCATGGAGATTACCGATGGTTTCATATCCACGGGCAAGCTCTCTGGGATAATGACGGCAAGGTTTCGCGGATGGCGGGATCGATCATGGATATCTCAGAACAAATTGAGGCCGAGCAAGCTCGCGAAAGCTCTCAGTTGTTGTATTTATCGCTGGTAGAGAACCTGCCTGTCTACCTTATGCGCAAGGACTTGGACGGCCGCTTTACCTTTGCAAACCAGGCTTTTTGTCGGCTGCTAAACAAATCTCTCGATGAGATTTGCGGCACGACCGATTTCGATCACTATCCAAAGGAATTAGCGGACAAATATCGACGCGATGACATTCACGTGGCCGAAACGGGAAACCTATTTGAGGATATTGAGGAAAACATCGATATTACAGGGCATCACTACTTCGAAGTCCTAAAGACCCAGGTCGTCGATGCGCTGGGACGCGTGATGGGTACTCAAGCCATTTTTTGGGACGTTACCGATCGAAAATTAGCGGAGATCGCGCTGCGAGACGCCAAGCTGGCAGCAGAACAAGCGAACGCAGCCAAGAGTGAGTTTCTGGCAAACATGAGCCACGAGATTCGTACCCCATTGAACGCGATCATCGGCATGACCGAATTGGTGCTCGAATCACAGCTACTACCAGACCAGCGAGATTATTTGGCCAGCGTGATGGACGCAGGAGAATCCCTGTTGTCGATCATCAACGAAGTGCTAGACTTCTCGAAGATTGAGGCGGGAAGACTGGAATTGGACCCAAGCCCCTTTGGTTTGCGGGAGATGTTGGGAACCACGTTGAAAACGCTTGGCGTGCGAGCCACGCGCAAGGGAATTCAACTCCAATGGCAATGTCGCGACAATGTGCCAGTGGAAGTGGTTGGCGATGCCGCTCGACTCAGGCAAATCCTGTTCAATCTCGTTGGGAACGCAATCAAGTTCACCAACGAAGGTGAAGTTTTGTTGAGCGTCCAAAAGATCTCGGATGACGAGAGCACAACGAATCTCGAATTCTCCGTGGTCGATAGTGGGATTGGGATCGACGCTGCAAACCATGAAAAAATCTTCGACGCATTTCAGCAGGCAGATACCTCAACCACACGGAAATACGGCGGTACCGGTTTGGGTTTAGCGATTTCTCGTCGATTGATACAGTTGATGGGTGGAGATATCCAAGTTGAAAGTGAACTCGGCAAGGGAAGTACGTTTCGGTTTCGCGCAACGTTTGGTCGAGTTGTAAGCGGTTCCCAGCCCCCCACATTGCCTGCCACAGAATTGCAAGATGCCGAAACAACCGAAGCGGACACACTTGCGCCATTAAGAGTCCTGCTGGCAGAAGATGGGCTTGCAAATCAGAAGTTAGCCGTCGGATTGTTGCAACGCTGGGGACACTCCGTCACTGTCGTTGCGAACGGCTCGGACGCCATTGAGGCATGGGCTACAGGTTCATTTGACGTTATCTTGATGGATGTCCAAATGCCGGTCATGGACGGACTAGACGCGGCGCGTTCGATTCGCGCTAGAGAAGCAGGAACCAATCACCGCGTTCCGATTATTGCGGTTACGGCCCACGCCATGGCCGGAGACAAGGAACGGTGCATTGCTGCCGGAATGGACGGCTATGTGACAAAACCATTCAAGAAACAATCGCTCTACGAAGCACTTCGCCCTCTGGTACAACATGCAATCGATCGATCTTTCTATGGCGCTCAAGGCTACTGACGGAGATGTCGATTTGTTGACAGAAGTGGTGGAAGCCTTTCTGTCCGAGTACCCGAGTTTGTTGGCCGAACTTGACGAGGCGCTCGAGAGCGGCAATTGTGAAGTAGTCCAACGAGCAAGTCATACCATCAAGGGATCGCTGCGGCTCTTTGGGGAGGTCCCCTCACGAAGTTTCGCAGAAACGCTTGAGGAAATGGGGGCAAGCGGTCATCTTGAAAACGCCGCGGCACCCTTTCAATCACTGAGCGCATCGCTAAATTTGCTTCGCGAACAATTGCTCGTCGCAATCAAAAACTTAAACGACAGATTCAGTTCCTAGAAGGGATCGGCGGGTGGGTCGATTCCGTATGCCCCCAAGGCGATGGGTTCATACTCGATTTTGTATTCGAACTTGCCAATCGAGAGCAAACATCCAGGCCGCAGCAGGTGTTCAGCAAAGGACTTGTGATTGACTCGGATCCCATTGGTGCTTTTTAAGTCTCTCACGTACCACCATCCTTCAAAGGTATAGAGTAGACAGTGGTGCATCGAGATAGACGACGATCGGATGACAATATCACAATGAGGATCCCGACCGGCCGTCATTTTTGGCTTTGTCAATGGAATGGGAGAACCTCCGCCGATCGGCTTCAGGGTTCCAAGGACGGCAGGCAGCGAGGGAATTTTGGTTTCGACTTTGGTATCGGGAACTTGCGTGTCTCCCGCAGGCACATGTCGGCGTTTGATCATGACCACCGTGTTTCCTTTTGGGTCGAATGAAACGCTATCCATGAAAGCCCACATCAGAAAGAGGCCGCGTCCTGTCTCACCCAAAAGAGCTGTCTTTCGTCCGGTCGACGTAAGCTCTCGGTATTGGAAACCAGGTCCGGAATCGCGGACCAGAAACCTAGCTTCGTTGTGAGTGACCTTGATCTCAATGCGTACGATCCGGTCCTTGTAAGGAGCTTGATGTAGTCGCTGGTCCAAAAGCGTGCGGTCGCCATGGAGCGGTCCGCCTATTTCAAGATTGCCATGATAAATAGCGTTTTGAATCGCATGCTCGAGTGCAACTCCAATCTGGACGGCCCCTGGTTCATCGCAGATCCCCAACCCCACGGTCATGCGCTGCGCAAGCTCAATCATGGGAGCCACCAGCGAGAAGTCATTTTGTATTTCAAAATCAAATTGAGTGAGAGTTGCACATTCAAGGATCCTTTCAAAGCTCGACTCCGTGCGTGTAAGTTCAATCACGTGATTCAGTGTCTGAACCAGCAGTTCGTCGCATTGAGACTTCGGAACATAACCCGAAGCGCCACGCTGCAACGCATGTGCTGCGATCTCTTCGCTGCCGGCTCCGGTGATAAGCACCACAGGTATGAGCGGATATAGCTTGCGGATTTGTTCGACCAATTGCATTCCGTCCATGTTGGGCATCTGCAGGTCGGTGACTACCAAATCGGGCGATTTCAACTTCATGGCCTCCAGTGCAAGCAACCCATCCGAGGCCGTGGCAACGTCAAAATGCAAACACTTTTTCAAGAGTCCTTCGATCAATCGGCGATCGGTGGCCGAATCCTCGACGAGCAGGATGCTGTACATGGGAGGGGCTCCAACAAATTGGCGAGTCCGAAAGTGGGATAGTGGGTGGGATGGTTTTGGGGCTACTTCAATATAGCTTTAGCCCGTCACCCATGGGTATGTGACTTTTCGGTTCTCCTCGCTAATCCCCGGAGTACGAAAAAACAAAGAATCCGACCATCGAAATGATCAAGTTAGTGGTGTTCGCCGAGAAATCGGGAAATATGGGTACTTTACGGAGCCCACGATTTTTACTTGAACAACGTCCGACATCCTTGTGAATCACTAGTGGTCCCCACGCCCATCGAAGACTCTGGGCGTGCCACCCAACGTTCCGATCCCCGTTTATCAATTTGACAAAGCTCTAGTCGTTGATCGTTCCGATGCGTTGATTCGTCCAAAACCAAATCGCTTGGATGATACGTATTGCGATCTTGGTCACCCATCGATCGCTTTGTTTCGCAAGTCGGCATTGGACCGGGGCATATTCAGAAGACATGTGGAAGCTGTTCGCGATGATTTCTAGTAGTTCGACTTGCGTTGTATTGCACCTCAAATGGCGAGGATTTCAATTTGCAGTGAACAAGTCATCCTTGGCAGACGGCAAGTCGCTTGGTGTCGCCCAATCGTCTTGACATCGCCGGTCGTACAGGTTTTGAGCCCACTCTACTCCATGCTTAATTGGAGCTAGAATGTGTGAAACTTGAATTGATTGTTCGACCTCTTACGGCAGTTTGGAAATGGAAATGCAAACGTTGCAACGCGAGCTCACTTCTCCTATTACTAAGAATTCGGTACGTGAATTGAAACCGTTGCGGACGTGGATTCCTATCTTGCTAGTGCCCGGCATGGCCCTGGTTCGTTTTGTCCCTGGCCTAGTTGAAAATGGGCCATCCATGATTTGGATGGCAAGCGCCTTTGGTCCATTCTTGATTGGTCTATTGGTTATACTCTGGTGGCTTTTCATTAGCCGAGCAAGTTGGCTTGAGAGAATTTTGGGAGTGATTGGAATCATTGCGAGCATCGCCTTGGTCGTGTTTCTCGCGGACCATACCATGCGCGGACCGTTGACGATTGTGATGACAATCCCGATGGCAATTGCGGCCTTTGCTATCGGATTGATCATTCTAGGAAATCGACTTTCGATTAGTCGAACATGTTGGGCGATCGTGTTCGCCTGCTTGGCTGCAGGTGTTTCGACGTTGACCAAGTCGGACGGTGTTTGGGGAAACTTCGCGTTCGGACTCGATTGGAGATGGTCGACCACCTCCGAGGAAAAATTGCTTGCGGCTCGCAAAGCAACCACCATGGTCGAGCCGCCAGCTGCAATCCCAGCGTCAGAACTAACGAACCCGGATTGGCCAAGTTTTCGAGGTCCAAACCAGAACTCTGCCCAGCATGGTTGCCGGATTTCGGACGACTGGGCCGGCAGTCCACCGAAAAAACTATGGCGAATTGCCGTCGGCCCCGCCTGGAGTTCATTCACAGTTGCTGGCAACTATCTCTTCACACAGGAACAGCTGGGCGAAATGGAGTCCGTTGTCTGCTACGATGCGCGTTCGGGCAAGCAAGTATGGGAAAAGACCAACAAATCGCGATTCTTTGAAGCCCTTGGTGGCCTTGGCCCGCGGGCCACTCCGACGATAGCCGATGGTTATATATACTCCTTCGGTGCGGAAGGCTGGCTATCCAAGCTGAACGCAACCAACGGCGATTTCATTTGGAAGGTTGACGTGAACAAAGTCTCTGAACGAGAGACGTTGCCCATGTGGGGCTTCTCTGCTTCCCCTCTCGTCGACAACGGACAAGTCATCGTTCATGCAGGAGGCAAAGGGGACAAAGGCATTATGGCTTTTGATGTTAATAACGGCGGGCTCGTTTGGTCATCATCCGCAGGCATCAACTCGTATGGTTCCGTTCAAATCGCCACGCTGCATGGAAAGAAATATCTTGCGTTGCTGTCCGACACGGGGGCTCATTTTTTGGAGCCCAAGACGGGCAAAACAATGCTGGACTATTCCTGGAAACATATGGGATACCGATCATTACAACCTCAGATTGTCGACGGCGACAAAGTGCTCATACCAACGGGAATGGGGACAGGCACGCGGTTGATCCAAATCTCGGACGATGGCGGTCCGCTCCAAGCCAAGGAACTCTGGACGTCCAAAGATATGAAACCAGACTACAACGATTTGGTGATTCACAAGGGATACGTCTATGGCTTCGACAATGCTATTTTTGCGTGCATCGATCTCAAGGACGGCAAAAGGAAATGGAAAGGTGGACGATACGAGAAAGGGCAGGCGCTGTTGCTGGCCGACTCGGACTTGATCGTGGTCGTGAGCGAAAAGGGGGAGTTGGTATTGTTGCGAGCGGATCCCGAAAAACTCCAAGAGCTCTACAAGATCTCTGTCATGGACGGGAAAACTTGGAACCACCCGGTCGTCGTGCGAGACCGACTTTATCTGCGCAACAGCGAAGAAGCCATCTGCTTCCAGTTGCCGGTCGTTTCTGCAGATTGAGGCAAACGGATTGTGGCGAGCAAACGTAGGTCCGCATCTCCGAGGCGGACCTACTGGCCATCGCTACCCTAATCTCTGCATAAAGCTATTTTTCAATCAGGCAGTTACGCAAAAATAGAATCAATGCAGCGAGAATTGGCTGATATCGAATACCAGCGTCTCGGAGATACGCTGCAACAGTTTCCTAACTGCGGATCATGGCCATGAGGTCTTGTGTGGATAGCTTGCCAGCCGCGCTCGTCCCTTCGAGAATCCCTTCCACCAGATCTCGCTTCGTTTCGTGCAGAGCCAGAATCTCTTCCTCGATGGTCCCGCGGGCGACGATGCGATAGACCATCACCGGTTTGTCTTGCCCATAACGGTGGGCTCGATCGGTCGCTTGATCCTCGACGGCCGGATTCCACCATGGATCCATATGGATTACATAATCGGCAGCCGTCAGATTCAGCCCCGTTCCACCCGCTTTGAGAGATATCAAGAAGGCTGTGTCCTTTCCATTTTGAAACTCGTCGACTCGCTTCTGTCGCTCGACGGCTGGCGTCGAACCATCCAAGTATTGGTAGGTGATGCCGCGTTCGTCGAGCGCCTTGCGAATGAGGGCCAAGTGCTCTGTGAATTGACTAAACACGAGCGCCCTGTGATTCTCCTCTCGCAAATTATCAAGCGTTTCACAAAGCTGATCCAGTTTGGCCGACGACCGGTCCCATTGCTTATTGACCATGCCGGGGTGGCACGCAAATTGACGTAGTCGTGTCATCAAGGCGAGGATCTTGAAACGTTGATCCTTGATCTCAGGCAACGCCGCTATATTCTCGATTTCGCCGATAGCGGAACGACGCACCAGCTCGTATTGAGCACGCTCCTCCGGACTCAAATCGACGTACAAGACCATTTCTGTTCGTGGAGGCAACTCTGTTAGTACTTCTTCTTTCGTTCGTCGCAAAATGAATGGTTGTAGCCTTTTTGCAAGCGAAGCTCTGGCTTCTGGGTCGTTTTGCTTTTCGATAGGCGTTGCAAATCGTTTGCGAAAGCTTTCCCATCCACCA
>JBEBHM010000278.1:0-10114 GCA_040080875.1 Pirellula sp. | reverse complement strand
AACGTGGGCGATTTCAGCGCCGTATCGATTACACCGCGTCGATTGTCGGTGACATGAGCGATTCAGAAAAACAGTGGATGCAGCAACAGATCGCATCGCTGGGTCCAACGTCTAAAGCCTAAAGCCTAAAGCCTCCCTAAGCTATCCGCGTTGCGATCGAGGCGACTAAACAAATCTGCGATGTCTACTTGCCAGCCGGGCAATACGCTTCCACCGTCCAACATTTGTCCTTCCGTAAAAACAGTTGCATCCTGTGGTGATCGGAATACCGTGACGGTTCGACCAACTCATAAAGCCGCCGTTCGGTGTCTCGAAGTCTCGTGACGTCCTCGACTGTCGCAGTTCCCGGCGCGGGGTCGCAACGCACCCGGGATGCAGGAACATTGCCAAGGTCATTCATTCGGTCTTCCCAGGTCGTTGCACGTGCGATACTCATTCATTTTCTCGGTTGTAGATTGAAATTACCAGGAGAAGGCCTTTGGATACTAGCGAACTTTTGAAGAGAGTCGGCTGAAGGAAATCCGGCGAGTTTGCCGGCATTAACGGACCCTTACAGGGTGTGGCGGTTTCGTTCATTGGGAACTGGGCTGCGGTGGCCAGCACCGGCAATCACGGTAGCAAGCAAATGCGTGAACGGGCAGTTACAATTGCGATGATCCAGAATCGTAGTGTGAGCACCCAATATGTCCGATGTTACCCGCATCTTGTCGCAAATCGAATCCGGCGATCCGCTCGCGACGGAGCAATTGTTGCCGTTGGTTTATGCGGAATTGCGGAAACTGGCTGCAGCAAAACTGGCTTACGAAAAGCCCGGACAGATGCTCCAGGCCACGGGCTTGGTACATGACGCTTACATCCGGCTCGTCGATGTAAAAAGGGTTCAACATTGGAATAGCCGTGGTCATTTCTTTAGTGCTGCCGCCGAGGCAATGCGGCGAATCCTGGTGGAGCAAGCGAGGCGCAACTCCGGTCCGACGCAAGGCGGCGATTGGAAGCGTCATCAGCTACCGCACGATAGAGTCGACCAAGCAGTCGTCAATGAGCGAGTTCTGGATGTCGACGCGGCACTGAAGAAACTCGAGTCAGAGAACGAGCCGGTAGCCAACTTGGTGGAACTGAAGTATTTTGGCGGACTCTCGCTCGAAGAAGCGGCCATTATTCTCGGAGTTTCGACGCGAACTGCCCAGCGGTACTGGGTTTATGCCAAGGCTTGGCTAACCGAGGAACTGCGAGACTCAAGTCCCTATTAGGCGAGCGGATTGGATTGTCCCAATCAGACACGCATTTAGCGATGATTGGTACTTTTTATTTTGCAGGCCTTAGAGGGTCGTCGAACGTCCAATTTCCGCTTGAGATAATTCTTTCCAGATTTCTTGTCCGGTTTTTTTGCCATTTCTCGCACTGTAAGTATGTGGGGCCGCGTGGCCCGATTCGGAGTTGGAGATCGCATGAACGAATTTGAGCTATTCACCACAGCCATTGAATTATCAGAGTCAACCGCTCGAACCAAGTTCTTAGATGAATCCTGCGGCTGGAATCCCGAACTACGCTCTCGCATAGATGCATTGCTCCGTAATGCCAATGAGACAAGGCACTACCTGGATTCACCCCCGGAAATCATTCAAACCACGCGAGATGGGTTGAACACGGTGCGGACCGGCAGTGTGATCGGCCCTTATAAACTCCTCGAGCAAATAGCGGAAGGAGGCATGGGGGTCGTGTACATGGCCCAGCAATCTCAACCGGTGAAGCGGAAAGTAGCAATTAAGCTTATCAAGCCAGGAATGGATTCGCGGCAAATCATCGCCCGATTCGAGTCTGAGCGACAAGCCCTAGCGATGATGGACCATCCAAACATTGCACGGGTCCTGGATGTGGGCGAGACGGATGCGGGGCGCCCCTTTTTCGTTATGGAACTGGTCCTTGGCATTCCGATCACTGAATATTGCGATCGTGAACAACTTGATAACCGCCAGCGGTTGGAAATGCTGATCGATGTCTGCCAGGCCGTTCAGCATGCTCACCAAAAAGGGATTATCCACCGCGATCTTAAGCCCAGCAACGTGCTTGTCGCGATACGCGAGGGTATGCCCGAAGTGAAGGTGATCGATTTTGGCTTAGCCAAGGCGCTCAACAATGAATTGGCAGAGCGGATGGAGGTCACTCAGTTTTCGCAGTTGATTGGTACGCCGCCATACATGAGCCCCGAACAAATGGCTCTGGGCTCAGCCGACGTCGACACTCGCAGTGACATCTACACTCTGGGCGTTCTGATGTACGAATTGCTTACAGGCACAACCCCCTTCGACAAAGAAACGCTTGCCTCGGTTGGCTTCGACGAAATGCGGCGAATCATTTGCGAGGACGAGCCGCTTCGCCCAAGCGATCAAGCGAGGACGATTCGATCGATTGGCCAATCAGCTGTCCCACTAAACCGCAGCAAAATTCTGAGCAAACTCAATCCAGAAATGGCCACCGAGCTTGACTGGATTGTAATGAAAAACCTCGAAAAGGATCGCAATCGGCGGTACGAATCGGCTGGCAGCTTGGCGGCCGATTTGCAAAGGTACTTGGATGATGAACCAGTCACGGCCTGTCCGCCTACCATGGCTTACCAATTTCATAAATTTGCACGCAGGAATAGGGCCCTGCTGACGACAACCCTGCTTGTTACTGCCGCTATGCTCTTCGGCGTCGTCGTAAGTTGGTGGCAAGCGATTCGAGCAAAAAAAGCTGAATTGCAAGCGAATAGCAATGAAACAAGAGCGTACGACGAAGCGACGAAGGCGCGCGTTGCCGCGGAATCCGAGCGAATTGCTCGACTAGGAGAAGTGGCCCAGCGACAAAGAGCTGAGGTCTCAGAGCGACAGGTTCATGACCAACTCATCGAGGTTCAGCGGCAGCGAGATCTGGCAGGAGAGCGTGAAGCATCACTCCGCAAGTATTTGTTTGCTGCAGATATGAAGATCGCTTCGGAGTTCAAACGAAATGGCCGTTTCAGGGAAGCTCGTTTAGTGTTAGAACGCCATTTGCCTACAGCCGCCGGCCCGGATTTACGCGGTTTTGCATGGTATTATTTGAACCATGCTTGCGAGCTAAGCGAACAAGTGCATCGCGATTCGCTCGCCCTGCGCGGACACTCGGGCGATGTCTATTTCGTGACCGTTTCTCCGGATGGCAAACTCGTCGCGTCGGCAGGTAAGGACCGGACCGTTCGCCTGTGGGATGCGGATACTGGAGAACATCTGCGTACCCTGACAGGACATCAGGATGAAGTCAATAGTGTTGCGTTCGCCCCTGATGGCCGGACGATCGCATCAGCCAGCGACGACCGAACCGTACGCATTTGGAGTGTAGATACCGGTGACCAGCTGTGGGTATTAAGTGACTTTTCACGAGCCGTACTTCGAGTTCAGTTTTCTCCGGATGGAAGGCATTTGGCAGCGTCTGACGTGGATCAGCCGTCGAGCATCTGCCGCACGACCCTTTGGAATACGTCGACGAGAACGCTCTCGCAAAGCTTCGATGGCTTGTTCATTCTTGCATTTTGTCCAACCGGCAGTCTGATTGCCACATTCTCCACAGACCTCGTTGTTCGCCTTGTGGATTATGTCACGGGTGAGGTTCGACACGCGATGAGCGGTCACAATGACCTTGCAATCACAGGCGTTTTTAGCTTGGACGGAAAACGGCTAGAGACCGGAAGTGAATTGTCGTCATTGATTGTTTGGGATGTCGAAACCGGTCGGGAAGTAACGCGGCACGACGGTGCCGATATCCGATTGAGAACAATGGCGATTTCCTCGGACGGCATGCACCTGGCTACTGGCGGGGACGAAGGAATTGCGAGGGTCTGGCAAATGCCCGGGCACGGGTCAGACCGGACTGTCAACGTCTCAGCCAATATTTGGTCGCTGGCCTTCTCGCGAGATGGACGACACTTGTTTGCGGCAAGCGCCGAGGGAACTGTCCGTCGCTACTCGTTGGCGATGGCATTGGCTCAAGTCAGTTTACCCAAACAATCCGAGACCGTTCGACAGGTCTCTGTCTCGTCGGATGGAAAACTGTTAGCGACGGTGGGTCGAGGAACTAAGGCTCATCTTTGGAGCATTCCCGATGCTAGTTTAATGCGAGAGATCACGATCAACTCCGAAGAGCCTACGACCTTATTCCAAACAGTAGATTTCTTGCCAGGAGATAAAAAACTAATTCTTGTCGACACATCTGCAAAAATGCACATGATCGACATTGCGTCTGGAAGCGAGGAGTCAACCTCGCCCAAGCAATTAGAAGGTCAGATTAGAGTTTCTTTATCCGAAGACAGGAAGGCTACGCTTCCGGCTGCTAACTACGGGGTGAACGTTTGGAACCTGTACGCACAATTGCTCGCTCAAGACCATTCACCCAAGAGTGATTTCTATTCGTCCAGTCTTTCGCCCGACGGATCATCTCTTCTTGTTTCTAACACGTTGGGTATGGTCGTCCTGGACATTATCCAAGGCGCAAAGTTTAAAATCGCGGCATCAGAACATGGCAGAGTAATGGCCTGTCTCTTTTCGCCTGATGGAAAGTCGTTTGCGACCGGGGGGGACGAAAAGTTGATAACGACTTGGGACACCAAGAGTAGACAGAAGCAAGCGACTTTGATTGGGCACTCAGGCCTTGTCTCGTCCTTGTCGTATTCGCCCGATGGAAGGACGCTAGTGAGTGGCAGTCGGAATGGCGAGGTCAAACTGTGGGATCTTGCGACGGGTCAGGAGTTGTTCAGCTTGGTTGGACATACAGGCTCTGTCAATCACGTCGCATTTTCCTCGAACGGTCAAGTGCTTGTGACAAGCGGTGAATCGCGCGATGGCCAAGGCGAAGTCTGGCAGTGGTTCGCTCCGCAGCCAGTGGAAAAAACGACCACAATCGGCCAGCCGCCTTAACGACGCACGACGAACCAACGAGGAAGCAAAGGCCCATGAGGCCATGCCGCCATGGAAGGCACCTACCGCAAATGAGCGCTGAAGACAACTCGCAGCGCAAATCTTAAAACCCCGCCTCCAACCGCATGACTAAATAAAGATTCCCATGAATCAACTAAAGCGATTCCTTCGAAAAAAGATGAATCTAACCATACGACGTCGAAGAACGGCGTGGCGACGTTTGCTGTGCGTCGAGACGCTTGAGGATAGAAGGCTGCTGGCCTTCGATCCTTCATCGCTCGACGAGCATCCAGAAGCTGTTCCTTTGTACCAGCTTGGTAGTCAGCCTCAAATAGTGTTTCTCGATTTCGATGGTGCCGAGAATGTCACGTACGATGGTCCAATCGTTCAAAAGAATCTCGTCATACCTTCGTTTAATGCCGCGTCGGTAGGACTTGGCGGCGCCGAGCCACGCATTATCAATTCAGTGATCGATACGCTAAACATTCAATTCAATGATACCGGCATTCGATTCACGCAGAATCGTCCATCGAGCGATGCTTACTCGACGATTTACGTTGGCGGCACCGATTCCTCATTCTCTCAATATGGTTCGTTCAATGGTCTCGCCGAAAAAATCGACATCGCGAATAGCGACCGATCCGACAATGCTTTCGTCTTTAGTGCGAAACTTGGATTCTTAGGAATGTCGTCGGATCGGTTTGCTTCCGAAGTCATTAACGTAATCTCGCACGAAACGCTTCACTTGTTGGGTTACTCGCATGCACTTGAGCAATCGCCGCACGTATCTCCACTCCAAGCCGTGGCATTTGGAAGCGACATTTTCTACCACGGTGAACCAACGCATCAGCAGGCTACGGCAGATGCTTTTCCATTCGTTCGCGAAAACATCTTAGCGGCGATTCAGGAGGGAAACGAAGAATCAGATAAAACAAACAATGATCTTCTCGCATGTTACACCCCTGCAGTTGACTCGAATATTGACGGATTAGGACTACTAGATGGACCTCAGTTCGACCCCGCGAATCATTTTGACGGCTCTTATTTCAACGAAAGCGCCGCGCGCATTAACACATTTTTGGAGCGAACCGTTGAAATTATTGCGGCCAGTCCGACTGGGTTGAACCAAAACAACGCTTTAGAAGCTTCTCGTTGTTTTGGGCGAGCTGTGCATATTGCGCAAGACTTTTATTCACATAGCAACTGGGTTGAGTTGCATGCGGCTCGCGACAATTCAGGCAATCGCTTAATTCCAGAAAATGCACTGATCGATATGGGATTAAGCCATTGGAATTCACTTTTCCCGTATTCGAACCACAGTGGCGCGTTGATCGTTCAAGGCGAAACACTTCCCCCTTGGATTATTAGTGTTACGCGACAATCTGAAAACGCTGTTGTATGGGTCACGAAATCAGACGGGCAAATCTTTCCTGGAATTATCTCAGGTTCACTTAATCCAATCGTTTATCCTCAAACGGAACCTGACGGCGATGATACGCCCGGCAATGCTATGACTGGTACGGTTGCGATGAGACATGGAGGAAAGGCTCTCGGATTAAATGTCGGTAATACAGATTTTCCTGACGTTCTTAGCAAAGACGATGATACCTATGCGGGATTTCAGCAAGCGTTCGATTTCGCTGTCGACCAAACTCGACACGAAATGAAGCGACTTTTTAGTCTTGTCCACGAACGCTTGGGGACGGTTAAGCCATTGCTCGATGCGTGGATTGGAGAATTCAGCGGCCAAATTGGAGACTTCAGGGGCCAAACCGGTGACATTATCCCCGTAGATTTAGGTCGAATTCTTCATGACGGAGCGCAATTTGCATTCACAGGACAAGCGAGGATTCTCTCGCCAATTGAGGATGGAACCTTCTTATCCAAAACTCTGAAAGCGACCTTTAACGTTGAACGCCGGGATTGGAAACTCTATTATCTATCCCCCGATGGAATCGAACAAGTTGTGGGCTACGTAGTTCAATCTGACAAGATTGATAAGGCGCCGTTCAAGACTTTTGGAAAATTCTATTTTGCGCCGGGAACGGCGAACAACTTAGTGCACGACCAGTCGGCTTTGGATCACGGATTCCAGGGAAGGATTTCGCTTCAATTATCTGTCGACGGGGTTGAAACGTATGATGTGATTATAAAGGTACTACCCGGAGTTTCGACGAATTCTGCTGCGGCAGAACCAGCTTTCGTGTCAGACTACTCGCTTAATGCTCTGCGCCTCCAGCAACGACTGAACTATCTCGGGTATCGAGATACTACGGACGACTTTACTCGATCAACGATCGCATTTACAAATGGTACTCCCGCGCCCGATACGATCACCGATAGTGGAAATGGATTTGTATTGGCGGGGTTCCAACCTGGGATGAAAATTACCGTCCGTGGCTCAGCAAGTGGCCAGAACGACGGAACATTCACTATCGCGACTGTGACACCAGGTGTTCTCACGCTTATCGGTACGGATTCGTTAACGACTCAACCAGTTCAACCAGCCGGTTCTTCGGTTTCCCTTACTTTGCATAAGCCGCTAGCAGTCGACGGGATCATTGGGCCGCGAACCCAGTCTGCGATCCGCGCGCTGAAGCAATCGATTTATCCTGCCACCCGCACCAGCAGCACCATTGGCTTTGTTAATTCAAACCCCGACAAGATCACCGATATTGAAAACGGTCTCGTCACGGCCGGTTTCAAGCCTGGCATGAAGATTCACGTTTCGGGATCCGCGAGCGGCGCCAATGCGAAAACATTTACCATCGCCAATGTTACCGCTGGGGAAATCACTCTCATCAGCACCGACTCCGTGACTGCGCAGGGCCCTGGGACATCGATAACGCTTGAAGATGCCGAACGAATATCCGATAAGCTAACCAATCTGTCCGTCCTCCACCTCAACGGATCGGGAGGAACACTCAGCGCAGAAGAGCGTCAATCGTCGGCGCAAGGCTTGCGCGCGGCTGGCCAACGAATTGGACTCGGGAACCTCGCGCTACTCAAGCAACCGCTTCCGCTGGTTGGCACGACAGTCGCTGAAACGAAATCGATTCCAACGACACCGAAAGACGAAATTAGTCTGGCGAGCGCTCTTTCGATTGACACGGAATTGCAAGACAGCCTCTTCAATCCGCTGGCGGATTACATCCAATCCACCGAAAGCCCGGACCAGGTCGGGGCACAAGAGTATCTGACAGGCAGGGGAGTGACCGGGGTCTCGCTGACCAGCTTCGTTCCGTCCATTGGTACCGGGGGACAACAAGTCGCTCGCAATTCGTTTCGTATCGGTTTTACACGCACCGTGTCCGATACATCGAGAACGCTTCGGCTCGGTGAAAACGCTTCCGTCGCTGGACTCGCGACCAACCTGCAGATTCCCATCACGTTGACCACGACGTTGACGGGCGATCTCGAATTTGGTGTCGATTTGACCAAGTCAGTTCTTGACGAGGCGTTCTATCTCAAGATCCACAGCTTGACAGCGAATGCCGGGGCTAGCCTTCCACCGGCGAGCCTCACCGACTTGGATATCCTCGGACGTTTCCTGAAGCTCGATGTGTCAAGCGGTAACCTGAACCTGAATGCCGGTGTTTCAGTGGCAAGCGCCGAGTTCACACTAGGAAGCCTGATCCGCAGTCCGCTCAGCAGCCTAGTATCTGTGACCGCTCCCACAGCATCGGCCTTCGTCGGCTTCACCGCGTCGGCGGAATTGTTTGGCAAAACCTACACCGTTTCCATCAACTTCAGCGACGGAGATGTCTTCGACAACACTCCAATCGATTTGTCGATTGAAAACTTCGTTGACAGTATAGACGCATCGATCATCGACTCGTCCGAAGGCTTGAAACGTCTGCTGACGATAGGCTCGTCTTCCTTCAAAGAGGCCCTAACACAGTTCGGTACTGCCATCGATAACCTGCGCGGTACCAGCCTCTTCGACGTCTCGCTCGGGCTAGCGAAAAGCTTGGATGTGGGGAATGTGCTTAAACTGAAAGAAGCCTGGGATGCGGTCATCACTAACAATTTCGGGGGAAATAATCCGGTTCAAGATCTCGCGTCACTGTTGGATAGATTGGGGGCAAGTAGCGACGGTAATTACAATGCAGCTACTGGGCAGTTAACAATAGATCTGGATATGTCGCGGGCTCTTCTAAAGCAATCGGGTGTTGTCGGCTTCGATACCGATCTTGGGCCGATCGGCTCATTCTCGTCCGCGAGCCTAGCCGAGATTCAAGCCGATGCAACTCTGAAGTTCACGCTAGGGATCGATCTGAACGGTGCTCTTGGAAGCGGATTTGATTTGAGCGACTCGACGTTGCTTACTACATTGAACGGGCCTGATGGTCTGACCGATGTAACGTACTTCGACGAAGAAAATATCCAGAGAACACGCTGGGATATCGCCGATCGACCGGGCACGTTGGATGGCGTGCGGATCACGTTGTCCGACGGAACTAGCTTCGACGTCGAGTTAGATAACCTTACAACGGTCGACCAAGTATTGACCGCAATCAATGGGGCCGCGGCCGCACCTACCGCCCTGGGTGCGCGCTACGCACAACTCTATACCGGTGGCTCAGCGTTTGCGAGTTTGGACGTCACTCGTAAATCGTTCAAGTTTCTCGACAAGACTCGCGGCGAGGCGGGTTCATTTACCATCATCGCGCTAAACAATTCTGTGATCGGGATGGCCGGTGTCGGCCTCGGCATCTTTGGCACCAGCAGCTCGGCCAACGCGGATGGCTATCATGAGATATTGGGTGCTCCGCTCCACAACGATGGTCTTGCACAACGGCTCTACTTAGTGAGCACCCCTGCGAATCTACCGACGATAGGTGGATCCGTGGTCGTCACGGCAAGCGATATCGATGCATCGCTGAAAGTTTTGATCGCTGAAGCCAAGGTAGTTAATGGTACAGGTACCGCCCGAGCCAGCTTGATGCTAACGCTGGATGGTATGGCCGCTGACGATGGCAAGATCACATTGTCCGAATTACTGCAGAGCATTGACACTCCCGCCCTGCTGGTCGTCGCGGCTGAAAGTTCGGCATCTCTGAATGTGATATTGCCGGTCACTGCAAGTGCGCCGTGGCTAGCCGCCAATCAAGTGGCTTCTGGCAACGTCGTGGTCTCGTGGCCAAACTTTCCGTCCATCGAGACGTTGGAGGTTACTCACGATG
>JBEBHM010000277.1:0-10114 GCA_040080875.1 Pirellula sp. | reverse complement strand
ATTTCATTGAGTACGAGTACGATAGAAACCCAAAAGATGTGGGTAAAGATGAGGCTTATAGCTTATAGCTACTTGCGCTTCAGTGCTTCGACCACAGCCACACCCATGTCGGCTGGCGATTGGGCTACGACGATTCCTGCCGCTTGGAGAGCGGCTACCTTTTCGGCTGCAGTTCCCTTGCCTCCCGTGATGATCGCCCCCGCATGCCCCATTCGTTTTCCTGGAGGTGCTGTCCGGCCAGCAATGAAGGCCGCGACCGGTTTAGTAACATGATTCTTCACGTATTCGGCTGCCTTTTCTTCGGCATCTCCGCCAATTTCGCCAATCATCAAGATAACCTCGGTTTGGTCATCGTTTTGGAATCGTTCGAAGATATCGATATACGAAGTGCCCACGATAGGATCTCCACCAAGTCCAATACAGCTGGACTGCCCCAACTTGAGACTGCTCGTTTGCCAGACGGCCTCATATGTGAGCGTACCGCTGCGCGACATGATGCCGACCTTGCCCCGTTGATGGATGTAGCCAGGCATGATCCCGATCTTGCACTCTTCGGGCGTGATCACACCTGGGCAATTGGGACCAATCAAAATGGACTTGCTCCGTTTGACAACATCATAAACATGCACCATGTCCAGGACAGGAACTCCCTCGGTGATGGCGCAGATTACTTCGATGCCTGCATCGATCGCTTCTAGAATGGCATCGGCGGTGAATGCAGGCGGAACGAAAATCATGGTGGCGTTCGCACCGGTTTGTTTGACCGCTTCTTGGACCGTATCGAAGACAGGCAATCCCTCGACCGTTTCCCCGGACTTGCCTGGCGTGACTCCCCCGACCATCTTCGTGCCGTAGTCTTTGCATCCCTTGGTGTGGAAGGCACCGGCTTTCCCGGTGATGCCTTGGCAGATGACGCGGGTATTACTGTTAACGAGAATGCTCATTTTGATTTGCTTCTAGTGAATTGATGTTTGGTATTCTGAGTAGATTCGCCAAGCTTGTTTGGCTCGTTCCGGCATTTACTTGGCGATGGACGCTACGACTTTCTTGGCTGCGTCGGTCAAGTCTTCGGCAGAGATGATTGCGAGCCCGCTTTCTCGCAACATCTTCTTGCCTTCCTCGACCTCGGTTCCTTCCAGTCGAACCACGAGTGGGACGGTGAAGCCTACTTCTTTCGAGGCCTCGATGATCGCTTGCGCGATCGTGGTGCAACGAGCAATTCCACCGAAGATGTTGACGAGGATGGCCTTGACGTTCGGATCCGAGAGAATGATACGAAAGGCTTCAGTCACTTGCTGTGTGTTGGCACCGCCGCCAACATCTAGAAAATTCGCTGGGGCACCGCCATGGTGTTTGATGATGTCCATGGTGGCCATCGCAAGACCCGCGCCATTGACGAGGCAACCGATGTTGCCGTCCAATTTGACATAGCTCAAACCGGTGTTCGAGGCCCGGATCTCGGCGGGTTCTTCTTCATTAAGGTCTCGCAGTTCCTTGAGGTCTGCGTGACGAAACATAGCGTTGTCGTCGAACGTAATCTTTGCGTCCAACGCAATCATCTTGTTGTCTTCGGTGATCACGAGCGGATTGATCTCCGCCATGGCGCAATCGAGTTCGACAAAGAGCTTGCAGAGCTTCTTCATAAACAAATCGGCGCTCTTGGCTGCTTCGCCCGAAATCCCAAGTTGCTTGCACAATTTTCGAACTTGGAATCCTTGAAGCCCATGCGATGGATCGAAATGCTCTCGCAAAATCTTTTCCGGAGTCTCGGCAGCAACTTTTTCGATTTCGACGCCACCCTCACTGCTTACCATTAGGAGCGGCAATTGTGCGGCTCGATCCACTACGACGGCGAGATACAATTCGCGAGCGATCTTGCATCCCTGCTCGATAAAGACCTGATTTACTTTGGCGCCGGTCGGTCCCGTTTGAATCGTGACCAAGTGGTTACCGATGAGGTTCTTGGCAACCGTTGCCGCTTCGTCGCCGCTCTTAACGAGTTGAACTCCCCGTTGAGTGGGAACCTGGATCACTGTTCCTTTGCCGCGTCCACCTGCATGCACCTGTGCCTTGACGACGGCAATACTCCCTCCCAATTTGTCAAACGCCGCTTTGGCTTCGTCCGGCGTTCTCGCAACAAAGCCTGTAAGGACAGGGACCTGCGCTTTGCGAAAGAGTTCTTTTGCTTGATATTCGTGAATTTTCATTAATATTTACTCGTGGAAGGCAAAACCGGTTCGAAGAACTCCTAGAGCGAAAAACAACAGGCGAAATGATTGGCGATTCTGGCTTTCTGTCAAGGACCAACATGGGAACCAAGCCGCCTGGATGAGTTCCGTATTCTGCAAAAACAGCTACAATTCCGTCGCGATCCGCTTCTATTCCTTACGCTCCGTTCCTTACGCTTCGTGGTACCCACTCGATCATGTCTCCTTGGAAAGACAACCCAAACTGGGATAGGCTTGTCGAAGACACGTACGCAGAAGCGTTTCGAAGTCTTTATGCATCGGTTCTGATTACAGCCCGCGATGAAAAATGGCTCATGGCGGCATGCAATGCGGCTACAGGGCATGCAAGCAGCACGATCATGTGCGACTGCGAAGCGGGCATCGAACAACTTCTAGACGGTCATTCCTCGGGCCAAATAACCCCCGATGGGCGAATCGGTGCTATCCTCCAATTCCACGTCCCGCGATTTCGAAAAGATCGAGTCGAGCACCTTGAACGCGTCCTTTTGGCCAGGTTAAGCCAAAATGTTTTGACCTGCCCGACGACTCGTTGTTTTAACACCCTCGACACAGTTCCTTATTTTAAACTTGGGAGAAAGATTGCCTTCTTTGGGGACGGGCATCAAACCCGGACCGAGATGTTCGGACACAAGGGTTGGACCATTCCTACCCTTGGCGGGGAATTCTTTTTGACCCGACGCTTCGGATACGCAGATGGAATCATGGGTGGCAATTTGTGGTTTCTCGCAAGCTCCGAGGACTCTGCCATCGAAGCCGCCGAACGAGCTGCTCGAGCAGCTGACAATGCGCCCGGTGTAATCACCACGTTTCCTGGAGGAGTCGCCGCCAGCGCAAGCAAAGCCGGTAGCAGCTACAAGTTCTTGATCGCCAGCACATACGCTGAATACTGCCCAACTCTCAAGTCCAAGCTTGGCGATCAATCGCTTGTCCCCGATGGAGTAAAATCCATCATGGAGATTATCATCAATGGGTCAAGTCTCGAGGCGGTGGCCAACGCGACCTATGCCGCGATCGCCGCCGCTTTGCCCGTCAAAGGAGTCCAACGCATTCGCGCTGGGAATTATGGCGGTCGACTGGGTAAGTCCTTTATCTACTTGCACCCAGACAAGCATCCTCAAGCAACCTCAGCTTCCTAGTCTAGTTAAAGATCTTTGAATATGCCTATCGACTCCATCTGCTCAAGCTGCGGCAAGACACTTCGAGTTGACGACGAGTTTGAAGGTCGCCAAGCTCGCTGTCCGGTTTGTCAAAATGTTTATGTTGTCACTCGGACTAGCACGTCCGCATTCGCGTCGTCCGCGCTCGGTACTGCAGACACGGATTATGCGGAGACGACCTATCAAAATCGCGAACCGTTGCAATCCCCGTTTCAGACATCCGCCTCTGTCACGCCCACCCCTGCCACGCCATCCCCTGTTAGCACGCGAGACTCTGCAACCGCCGAATCGTACTACGTTCGCACGCCCAACTCGGCTACGTATGGTCCGTCCAACAAAGAGACCGTACTCGCCTGGATTGAACAAGGCCGATTGGATGACACATGCTATATTCGCTCCGCCGCAAACGCTGACTGGATCGGGCTTGCACAATGGCGAGGCCAAATCGTTTCAACTCTTTCCGGACAAGCTAGCTCGGCGTCCGTCCATGCAAACCCTCGCTTCGAAGACCGTGGGCGGCCGGCCTTTGAGTTTGGTTCGGCCCAACCCTCAGCCAATCAATCGGCGGGATACCTAAAGACCGGTGGCGGATTGATTGTCTTGGTACTGGGCTTGTTGAGTTGGGTCTTGTGCATGACCATCATTGGCGGTCCGATCTGCAGCATCATCGCCATCGTTCTTGGAATCAAAGAACTTCGTTACATTCGCGAAGGCAAAAGCGATCCGTCTGAAAAGGTCTTAACCATTGTCGGCTTAAGCCTCGCAATCTTGTGTTTGGTGATGACGATCGGAATTGTATTGCTCGCTATCATTGGAGCCCTTCTCGATGCCTAAACGATCCTGGCTCTCCTCGAACGTTGCTCGTAGATTCGACTTAAGAATTCGAGGATGATTCGGAGGCCTACATTGTGTAAACTAAGTTCGTTGGCAGTTGCCACTCGGTCCTAACACGCAACAATGCTTGTTACAAGTGGTTGTCGCAACCTAGATGATGCGATGGAGTTTCTGGCCAACTTTTGAGTGCTAAGGAGTACACTATGCGAATCGCCTGGTACACATACGTCGCAACGTTCATTTGCTTGCTCACCGCTCCATCTTTGCTAGCACAAGATTTCTTGAAACAACTCGAACAACGGCTCTTTCAAAAGCAACAAGAAGCCAAAGGCAACGTGGACAAGGCCAAGGATAAGCCTGCAGAGCCGATTCAATTCCCAAGTGTCCTAGAGCCCGCCCCCGCCCCAGACGCCGAAGAATTGCCGCCTAAGAAACCAACCATATCCGAAGCAGAGTCGCTAGAATTGCCACCGCCCAAGCGAACGGCAGCAAGCGATTCGGATAAAACCACCCCTGCGCCTGCCAAAGCGATGGAGGCGGGGAAAGGCAATCGTTCGTTACTCTCCCCATTTCCTGCAGCTAAGCCCAAGGCCAACATTCCAACTCAACCCATAGCCAACCCTGGTGGTGGATATTTGGGATTGACCGTCGATCAAATTCCTGGCGGTGGCTTTGGGCTAACCGTTGTTGATGTCACACCCGATTCGCCCGCTTGGAAAGCTGGATTTCGAAACGGCGATCGAGTGATCGGAGTCTCAGGTCAAGCGGTCACGACCATCGACGCATTCGCTGAGCAACTCTCTAAATTTTCCGCCGGTGTGCCTGTAAAGTTTTTGGTAGATCGTCGCGGGCGGCAAGCCAACTTGGTGGCCGTCTTACAAGATCGAGTCGTTGCCGGGAAGGTCCAAGGGAATGTCCCTGGGACTGCGATCGAATTGTCGCCCGATGCGAGCATCTCCTCAGGGCGGGCGTTCTTTGGAGTGAATGTAAGCGACATGTCGGATGGGTTTCGAAAGCAGTTTGCCATTCCGGCCTATCGTGGAGCGTCGGTTACCAGCGTCGTTCCGGGATCCCCGGCCGAGGCAGCTGGACTTCGACCGGGCGATTGCATTGTTGACATTGATGGCAAGACGGTCCAAAATGCCGAAGCAGTTCTCGATTCCATTCTGCGTGGTCGACCCGGCCAAGTCATCTCGGTTTCCTATTATCGCGGTCGCCAAATGACCACGGCGAGCGTTGCCCTCAGCTTGGACCAGCCTCCTGCCATCCCTTCGACAGCGTATATGCCGCTGAATCCATCGGCTCCCGAAGTTAGGCCTGAGATGTTGACGCCTGAGTACGTTGCGAGCCTCCAAAACGAACTGGAGCGGGTCAACAGTGAGCTTGCCAATGCTCAACAGCGAATGCAGCAGCTAGAAGCGCGGCTACAAGCGCTCGAAAAAAGGCGATAGTAGCAGCGTCTCTCCGAGACGCTGGTATTCGATATATCTTCCCACTCGCTGTTTTGATAATCCACTCGCTGTTTTGATAAACAAGAATCAATTAACAAAGCCGTCCGCCTTGGAAATGCGGACCTACTTAGCGTCTCTCCGAGACGCTGGTATTCGACGTCAGGTACCGATGGTGATTTTGGTGCATGGAATTTTTTCCCATAAGATCGTCATGCGTCCGATCGGCGTACGACTTAAGCGGTCATTCCCGCGACTCAAGTCAGTGAGTAAAATTTTTCTGCATTCTTGCTGAATAGCTTGGCCTTAAAGGAATCGGATCGGCTGCCGACAATTTCCTTCAGGGCGTTTACCCAAGCTTCGAAACTGGATCGAAGTAGACACACCGGCCAATCGCCAGCAAACATGATTCGGTCCTCGCCAAAATGATCGATGGATGCATTGACGACAGGTTCAAGGTCAGATGGCTTCCAATCCTTGGGTGCCGAAGCGACGATTCCAGAAATCTTGCAAACCACATTAGACCGAGCCGACAATTCTTTCAGCCCAGCAAGCCACTGATCAAAGGTTTTCGGATCGGAAGGACGAACGGGCCCGTTTCCGCAATGGTCCAGAACAAACCTTGTCTTCGGGCATTGATCCACTAACTTCACGGCGTCAATCAACTCTCCAGGTCTCATGCACAGGTCGTAGCACTTGTTCATTTCTCCAAGCAGACGCACGCTTTCGACGAACTGCTTGCTCAAGCAGTAACCTGCTGGGGTCGAACCATGGAGAACTTGACGTACGCCTTTGATTCGTTGGTTGTCGGCATATCTCTCGATGTGCTTTGCGAATCCAGCTTCGCCCGGCCGCCCAGATATCACAGCCCCAACGGTCGTGCTGTTTGGCGCATTGCACAATTGCAGCACAAACTCCGCTTCGGCATGATGTTGTTCCGGAATGACATCGACCTCCATATAAACGGCCTTGACAACATTTACGTTTTTCGTCGCCTCACGATACTCTTCGAGCAAGTAGTTTCGCTTCAAGATCGGATCACTGGCATCGTCGAGCCACGACAATTTGAAATTGGACAAATCCCATAGATGTTGGTGCGGATCGATGATTGGAACAGGAGCTACCTCGTTACGAATGGCCGCGAAACTACTCTGAGTCCGTACCAACGATGCAGCAGCGATTAGACTCGAAGTTGTTTGTAGGAATTGTCTGCGGGTCGAAGACATTGGAATCATGATGAATCCCATATTGAGAGGAACATAACACCGATCGAAAATCGGACCGGACGAACGGGCTCATTTCGTACCAAGCGTTTAAGGCTTTATGGGGTGGCCGTGGTAGAGATAGAGTGCACCATACGTCCAATTTGGCTTGGGCATTCCAGGGAAATTTATGCGGTCCATCATCAGCGCTATGTAGGGGGCGGGATACCCTTCAGGAAGTGGAATGACGTTGGGCCAAATCCGAGTGCCGTTACGGTCATTCCATGGTGGTATGTCCACATTCAATTCTCCTGCGGGTGTCAGGTCCGGATAATTGCGAATGTAGATCTTTCGGTCTGCGCTGCCGAATAGTGCGTAGCGTTTGTTTCCGAACTTCTGAATCATCGTGCCTGTGCTATCCATCTCCACTGGCCCCGCCAAACGCGTATACCCACGATCCCACTGATCGCTTTCCCAGATGCTGGCGCGATACTTTTTGTCGTGCTCGCACAGGAGCATGCGCCATTTGCCGGAGTCCTTGTCATAGATCCCGTGAGGATCCTCGTGGGCGCCCGAAATGCCAATGGGTCGAGCTTGCATGATGGAAAATCCTCGCCGTGGGTCTCTCGTAGAACTTATCGCCAGAATCGTTTTCACCTCGGCTCTTCCCGCACCATCGAGTGCGCTGAAACCTGTAGTCCAACCTCGCCAAATACCCGTCTTAGAATCGCGGAACAAGTGTGAGGCCAGATCGTTTCGCAGAAGACCATCGTTCATGTCGAAGACAATAATGCCCTCGAATCGAAGGTCGAACACGGAAGGGTTGAGTGAGAAAACTCCTTGCAAAGGATGAGGCAAAGCGCGACCTCGCAAAGTCATCGTGAACCACAAGCGCCCATCGTCCAGCAGCGGTGCCCCCTCTTCATTGGTGATCGCGCGAATGTCGGCTTGACCGGTGCCGGGTGAAAAACAGGCTGAAGCACCGGCAAGTCTGACTTGAGCATTGGCCTTTAAGTCTGCCCGCAAAGCAAAGTCCATTTGCTGGATTCGCGACCGTTCTCTTAAATCAAGATGCTGTGCGAAATCCGAATAACCTACCATATATGATCTACTTGCTGACTCCAGGAACACATTCACTCCCACAGCCGACATTTGAGCTCGCAAGGTCAAGCTTTGACCACCGATTCCTGATGGAATTGCCCACTCCTGCTCCGTGACGGTTCGACCATCGATTACAGCTCTCCATGTAATCGCTTCAGGGTTTCCATCTTTGAATCTCAACGCCGCGACAAGTGAATCCTCCCTGGTTGCATGGCCAAAGGCCAACCCTACGGAGCCACTACCTTCGGCTTTTTCGATAACCAAGTCATATGTGGCGAAGGGATTGAAGCCGCCGACCCAGCGCAGCGATGATGCGTCAGCGCCGGGCGCAGAGGCGGCGAGCTGGCCATTGCGCAAATCCCATTGAACTCCAGCGTTCGGTAGCTTCTCAGGATGCATCAAATCGAGTTCGTGTACCATTGCCGGCCTAAGGGAAGACAGTGGTATGTTCTGACTGGCATCGAAGACCATTCGCGAGACGGCTTGTCGACGAAACTGAATTTGATCGGGGCGAATTTCGTCCTGCGCGGCAAGTGGCGTGACTGGCCATGCTAGAAGTAGGATTGAAAAGACGGCACAAAGAATTCTCATGGTTTTGTATTGAATGGGGCTGGCTGGTTAGTGATTGGTATCAGGTCCAACTGGCTAAGCACAAGAACAATGCTCCGAGCAGTTTCATGCACGATGGATAACTCGCCCTAGGGAAGAATTCAACAACGTGCATGCTCATCGAGGCCCTGGTGGTAAGTTGTCAAGCAAATATCGCAGGATGTGCATTCGAACATGCACCAACGTGCCATCACCTTCCCGTAGTCCATGATCGCGATGGGGGTAAACCATGTAATCGAACGGTTTACCTAATGCAATCAAACGATCGACTAGACCCTCGATGATCTGAATATGCGTATTGGTCTCGCCAGATCCGGTCATGATCAGCAGCTTGCCTTGAAGTCCCTGTGCAAAGTTGATGGGAGCAGATCGCTCATATCCCTCCGGATTGACTTCTCGTGTGCGCATAAAGATTTCTTGAAACCATGCATTGTAAAGATGTGGCTGAGGCTTCGGTACGACTGCGATGCCAACGTGATACGATTCGGGCTTGCGGAAAAGGGCGTTCAGCGTGTTCGAACCACCACCGCTCCAACCCCAGATTCCTACACGATCGGTATCGATAAATGAGCATTGTTTCGCGAGCGCTTTTAGACCGGCCTCCTGTTCATCAGTCGACAAGGGACCGAGGCTTCCGAAGATGGCTCGTCTCCATGCAGCCCCCTTGGGACATGGAGTCCCGCGATTGTCGATCGACACCACCACGTATCCCAACTCGGCAACGACGCGATGAAAATCGATCTGAGCCGCCCCCCATTCATTCAACACTGTCTGCGCGTGCGGCTCACCGTAGACGTAGATGAAAAGCGGGTACTTCTTTCCTGGGTCAAAATCTTTAGGCTTCAGAATCCAGGCATCGAATTCGAACCCGTTACCAATATCAAGCTTTAGAAACTCGGCCGGTCGGCAATTCAATGACTTCATTCTGTCGTGGATGTCGCCGTTGCTCTCAAGTCGCTTCACTACGCGGTGCGATTCCACTTCGACCAGCTCATGAATGGGAGGTGTATTCAACGTTGAGAAGGTGTGGACCGCCCACTTGGCATCCGGCGAAAAAACATAGCCGTGAGTTCCGACTTGACCGTCTGGCGAGATCCGATCTAGCTTTCCAGAACCGTCCAGTCCGACTCGGTAAAGATACTTTTGCGTTCCATCCTGTGGCGATGCGAAAAAATAGTACCACCCTCGATCTTCGTCGATTGCCGAGCGGTCGATGATGTCGTAGTCTCCTGGCGTGAGCGGCGCCAACAAATCCCCCTCGCGCGAGTAGCGATAAGCATGCCTCCATCCATCCTTTTCGCTATGGACGACGAACTCCTTGCCTTCTCGTATCCAAACGAGTCCTGAGTTCTTCCCCTGACTCGACTCAACCCAGGCTTTGTCGGATTCAGAGAAGATCGTCTTCACCGCGCCGTTCACACTGACCAACAGAAAGTCACGTTTGTCACGGAATCGACTAAACCTCTCCACCAGCACTTCTTGAGAATTACCAGCCCAATCGACTTGTCCCAAGT
>JBEBHM010001001.1:0-2687 GCA_040080875.1 Pirellula sp. | reverse complement strand
GTTCTGGATTTTGGGATTTCGCAGGTAACTATCTGGAAGTAATTGTCCATTCCTTCGTTGCAACTCCGGCTTGTAATCAAAGGTGTCTACCTGGCTCGGCGAACCATACTGAAAGAGGAAGATCATGCGATCGACGGTCGCAGGTAGCATTGGACGCCGGGTTTGAAGCGGGTTCGATGCATTGAATGGAAAATCACTGCCCTCAACGGATTTTGCATCCATCAGCTTCAACGCAAGACCGCTCACGCCAGCCGTGGCCGCATGAAGGAATCTTCTGCGATCGAAAAACGGCATTCTTAAAGGCGATACGTTATCAGTCGATGAAAAGAAATGCGTTCGAATTAATGATTGCACGACAGACCTCAGAGAGTTGTAAATGGGGGTTAAGCGAAGCTCCGGGCGCCTCGGACGAGTGCAAAAAATCCAGCATCGTTTGACACTCTTCATCGTTCGGTTCACGTGAGAGAAGCGCTCGGTATGCAAAGCGAACTTGGTCTTGGACGCAAATTGGCACTTGCTGGAGCAACTGTTTGGCTAAATGCGAAGCTCCCCTCGTCGGCAAGTCATTGTTAAATAGAGTGAACGCCTGTATTGGCCCATCTTCTTGTTCACGACTACCGCATGTCCGACTTCCATCTGGCATATGAAAGGCCGTCAAGAAAGGCGGGAGTAACGATCGTTTCTTCACTAGGAAAATACTGCGAACGTCGGAGCTAGTTCCGGGGCTGGTGTAATACCCCTGCAGACGCGACGTTTCTTGGATCGCACCTTGCTGTGACATGATGACTTCTTGGGGGATGGGGGGCCAAAGAGGCTGGCTAACCACCGCCGTTCTCGCCAGTCCCGTCGATACCAGGATTGCGTCGCGAATCGATTCGGCTTCTAGCCGCCGTAGATTCTGCCGCCAATGTAGTTCATTGCGAGGATCGCTGGACAACCCTGATGGGTTGTTCGTGGCCGAAGACTGGCGATATACCGAAGACCGCATGATCAGTCGATGCAAGTGCTTGATGGACCAGTCGTGCTCAACGAATTCACGTGCAAGCCAGTCCAGTAGTTCCAAATGACTAGGCGCCGAACCGCTGAATCCGAAATCGTCGGGCGTTGCGACCAGTCCGCGACCAAAGTGATGTTTCCATATACGATTGACCATGACCCGAGCAGTCCAAGGGTTCTCTTTGGATGTGATCCACTCAGCTAGATGCAAGCGACGGCCTCGGGGCCATTGCGATGACTGGACTTGGCTTTCGCAACGCACATCTCCAAACACAGATGGAATCGCAGGCAGTACCTCCTCGCCAGGCGAAGCCAGATCCCCTCCCTCAAGAACAAACGTCTTGTTCGCACCTTTGTCATTCTCTCGAATGCTATGAATGGTTGTGTAGGCGAGTTTTTCTTTTTCAAATCTTTCTAGTTCTGCAAGGTTCTTTTCGAGCGAGTCGCGATCCGATTCATTCAAATGGGCCAAGCAGTCGTCGTCGTCGATGTTTTCCAATCTGTATAGGAACGGGTCCAATCTGGCTTGGATAAGTTCCGTTCGTTGCGAATCGGACAGCGACAAAAGTTCTCGGATTTCCTTGGGAAATGAAGCTCCGACCAAATCTCATTGTTTCGCCCGGGCGGGTTTCAAGATTGCCTCACTCGCGGATTGCAAATCTCGCTGTTTTGCTTCAATACCACGATTGTGCTGGGCAATTCGATGCTCCGTGGGCGAGTCATCGATGATGACGTCGTCGTCGAATTCCATGCCTGCAAAGACTGCCCGGAGCCGAAAGTGATCCGCTTGCAGCAACGGCTCGGTCTTGTGATCGTGACATCGACAGCATGCGAAGGTTTGGCCAAGAAAGGCGGAGGCTGTGGTATTGGTGACGTCGACCAGCAGGTCGTCGCGGGCCATTTCTGCGGAATCAAAAAACGCTTTGTAAGAGTCCCAGGGACCCAACCTGAGGAACATGGTTGCAATTCGGAAATCGGCTCGGCGAGTTGAATTCGGATTTCGCCATGCCAACTCATCACCCGCAAGCTGCTCTCGAATGAACTGGTCGTACGGCAAATCCTGATTGAAGCATTCGATCACGTAGTTTCGAAATCGCCAGCGTGTTGGAATATACTCGTCCCTCTCGAATCCGTTGGAGTCGGAGTAGCGGACCACGTCGAGCCAGTGCTGAGCCCATCGCACTCCGTACTCGTGACTGGCTAGTAGCCGTTCAATAAGTTGATCATACGCATCAATCGAGTCATCCAAAACAAAGGCTTGAACCTCAGCGAACGTCGGGGGCAATCCTGTCAAGTCGAACGTTGCCCGACGTATCAGGACTTCCTTGGTGGCTTCCGAACTTGGCGAAATTCTTCGGGACTGAAGCTTCTCAAGCACGAAGCGATCGACGGTGTTGGTCGACCAAATATCCGATGGGATTTGGGGCGGTGGTGTTGCTGCGAGGGGCCTGAGTGACCAAAGGTCTATCCGCTCGCCGCTCCAACGTTGAGTAACTGGATTCTCCGCGTCCTCCCAAGCGTTTCCATACTGACTCTTTCCATTCGATTTGTCCGGTCCGATCAAGATACAATCCATGTTGTCAACGCTGTGGACGCTTCGGTCGGCAATGAGTTGCAACAGCACAACAAGCAAGACTTTCACTACACCCTGGATTTGATCCGACATCGTCATTGTCATGCTTCTCACCGAA
>JBEBHM010000276.1:0-10115 GCA_040080875.1 Pirellula sp. | reverse complement strand
GCATTTCTGCATGATTTAGCTCGGGATAGATGCCATGCAGTGTTCGCATCGATTCGACAAGATCACCACCACCCGCAATCAAGTAAACTTTCTGGTCTTGAAACTCCTCCAGAAGGTGCTGCAACTGAAGTTGAAATCCCCCTGTTCGAAAGAGGCTAGCTCCGCCAAGTTTGATTACAATTCGTTTTTGCATGGCGATAGATCGCTGGACTCAGAACTCAATTCTTCGGAAGCCAAAACGGCTATCGCATAAGCGGGAGCGCATCTGGATAGGCTCGGTCCCAAAGTGCCTCGCAGTTTCACGGTGATTCCCTCCCATTGCAACTGCTTCAACGCGGTTTCGATCAAATAGTCGCCGTGTCCGCTAGTCAGGATACACTTGATTTCATCCACCATTCGCCCCGTGTAGGACGTTGATTTCTTGCTCGGCCTTTTCCCTTGGACTCCTTGGGGAAAAATAGAAGCGACTTGTTGGATTCCCTTTGCGATCATCGATGCCTGAGCCTGATAGATTTGATTTGCGATCAAATCGATGTCTCGATCGGTCAACGTGGATCCGTCTTCGCCTACCATGCGGGCCAGGCGGTGGCGCGCACCGGCCATTGTTGCAGGTTGCTGGTCTGCGGTGTCGCGATTGTTTGGAGATTCTGGCGCCAAGCCAAGCCAGACGTACACGTCGAGTGCCGTTGCAAATAGCTCATTCATTACTGGGCACGATTGTTCGTGCAGCGTGAGTTCACGCACAATTCCCACGGTATTGGATCGCTCCACTCCGGTATAAACTAGCGATCCCGATTGCAATCGCTGCGAGTCTGTGCGAACCTGCATTGCAATACCCTTGCGAGTCAAAGGGATAATATCCGTGGTAGTCGACCCCACATCTATGAGCATGCAAGCGTCAGAAGTTGCAAAGCGTTGTGCAAACCTTGCCAATCCATGCCAATTGGAGGCGGCCACATCCCACGGTTTGCGGGCGGCTTGCGCGACCGAGAGCCAGCTCCCGTCTACGCAATACACTCGGACCATTGCCGATGGCAACACAGACGTCACTTGTTCGAGAATCACCGCAACACCTTCGGCACGCGTTGCAAAACAATCCGCAAGCTCTCCGGTCATCGTGACGGCAACGCCACAAAACGCCGGTGCATCGGCCAACAGTGTTGCGATCGATATCGCAAGCGACCGATACTGTTTCCACATCGGAAAAGTGCAGCTGTTCGTCCAACCGCTGGAATGCGCCGCCTTGAGATTTGCGCCGCCGATGTCGATTCCAATCCACGGATCTTTCATGACTACAAGATCAACATGCAATCGCCGTAACTGTAAAACCGATACTGCTGCTCGATGGCTTTTCGATAGGCTTCGACGATAAGCTCTCGACCGGCCAAAGCACTGACCAACACAATCAAGCTACTGCGAGGCAAATGGAAATTTGTCAACAGAACGTCGACTGCTGAAAACGTATGCCCTGGCTTGATGAAAATATCGGTCTGTCCACTCCAAGGTACTAATACTCCTCCACCTGCTTGGGCTGAAGTTTCCAATGCGCGAGCGCTGGTGGTTCCCACTGCCACGATGCGTCCGCCTTCGGATCGGCAACTCTGCAATCGTTTGATAACTCCCTCGCCAACGTTTACGTATTCGCCGTGCATTTTGTGATCCTCGAGACGGCTCACTTGAATGGGTCGAAACGTGCCTAACCCGACGTGGAGTGTCAACGAAACCAACGCGACCCCCGAGCCTCGAATGCGCTGAATCAGCTCTTCGGTAAGATGCAAGCCGGCCGTAGGTGCGGCCACCGAACCAGGCGATCTGGCATAGACCGTTTGATATCGTTCTCTATCCATCGAGGTCATTTGACCGTCGCGAATGTACGGTGGGAGTGGCACTCTCCCGCTGATTTCAAGCAGCTCCAACCAAGGCAACTCCGGCAAAGGCTTGAACAGCATGTGTCCATGCTCGAGCACAGCGACGAGAATCATCTGCTGAATCTCGCGGCCTTCCGGATCCCTCAGAACAACGGCTTCGCCCAGTTCCAACGTTCCTCTTGTCTTGCATAGGAGTTCTGCGACACCGTTTTCCTCTCGCAGAAATAGGCCTTCCCAACGGCCGCGCGTCTTAGCCCGGTAACCGACGAGCCGAGCAGGAATGACCCGCGAATCGTTTACGACCATGGCATCGCCGGCTCGCAAAAAATCCGGAAGGTCGCGAACGGAAGCATGATCGATTCGACCTGAGTCTCGGTGGATGATCATCATCCTGGAATCGGTGCGCTTCGTGGCCGGTTCCTGAGCGATCAGCTCGCGAGGCAGCTCAAAATCGTATGCATCCAGTTCGTTGGTTTCTAAGTCTTTGGCTGGATGATCGGGCACTCGGGACCTTATCCGTAGAGCATTTGTGTCTTGGGTGGTGAATCGTTGTCAGGATTGACACGCCGCAAACCGACGCATTGCAACCCCAACAAAAACAGATAAGCCGGATTGAGATACAAATAACGTCTCCACAATCGGCGCGGCTCACTGATCAAACGAAACAACCATTCTAACCCTGATCGCTGCATCCACGAAGGGGCCTGCGACAATGTCCCTGCATGAAATGGGAATGCAGCTCCCACCGCAAACACCGGCATCGACAAAGCATCCCCCATTTCATAAGCCCAGACCTCCTGTCTAGGACAACCGAGCCCCGCAAAAGTAATCTTAGCTCCACTGCTCTTGATGCGATCCGCCAAATCACCGCTCTCTTGCGCCGTTAGCTGACGAAACTGAGATGGTTCTGCACCGGC
This sequence comes from Pirellula sp., assembly GCA_040080875.1. Classification (GTDB taxonomy): domain Bacteria; phylum Planctomycetota; class Planctomycetia; order Pirellulales; family Pirellulaceae; genus JBKCUI01. The sequence continues at coordinate 7,330 of JBEBHM010000276.1, read as the reverse complement.
GACGATCAAGCTCGGAAATTTCTTCTTCAAGTTGGTTTCGAGCTTTTCCAATGTCTCTGTATTGGTTCCAAAAAAATAAACAGGCAGTTTTGCAGCGGCTGCCGCCTCACATATTTTGAGCATCAACGTAGGGCCATACACTCGATCGGGAAGTCCGCATCGATGCAGGAAATTCAATCCCCAGCGAACAGGCATGCCATCCGGGACAATCATGTCGATCGCATTGAGTCGGTAGCGGTGTTCTGGATCCAAGGCTCCTGTCATAACGCCATGCACAGCCAAAGCCGTTGTCGTGTACCGGCGCCCCTCTTGAGCAGCCTGGATCAACCTCGCAACCGCTGCTTCATAGTCCACCGCGTCAATGTAAACGCCCAGCAAGTTCTTTTTACCGTGATCAAGCATGAAGATCCAACCCTAGTTTTTGATGGCTTTGTCATGAGCCTGAGGCGCTAGCCGATCGATCATGAAGCTCGGCTACCGCCTCAGGCTCGGGTTAAGTGAATGATTTGTTATATGGAAAGTGGGAAGCCTTCTTAGTTTGGTCCAATTTGCTTTATGAGCAAGATCGCTCTCCAGAGATCTGTTCGATGTCACGGATTTGTTTGCTCCATTTAATCCAAGTGCTCCCATTATTCCCATTATTCCCATTATTCGCATATCTAAGCCAAGATATCATGCACAACGCGACACGCTTCCACGCCGGTCAATCTCGCATCGAGCCCTTGAAATTTGGCCGAGAAGCGATCGTGCTGGATTCCCAATAGATGGAGCAAGGTCGCGTGGAAATCGCGTACGTGTACTCCATCGGAGACGACGTTGTATCCGTACGGACAAGTCTCGCCGTAGCTCACGCCACCCTGGACGCCGCCCCCAGCCATCCACATGCTAAAACAACGAGGATGATGATCGCGACCATAATTCAACGCGGTCAATTTGCCTTGCGAATAGTTGGTGCGTCCAAACTCCCCACCCCACACCACCAACGTATCCTTGAGCATTCCACGCTGCTTGAGGTCTTGCAACAAGGCTGCAGCAGGTTGATCCGTTTCTCGGCATTGCGTCTTCATACCCGAAGGGATTCCGCCGTGATGGTCCCAGCCTTGATGGTACAGCTGTATGAACTTCACACCTTTTTCGGCAAGTCTTCGGGCCAACAGACAGTTGGATGCAAACGATCCCGGTTTCTTTGCATCTGGTCCATACATTTCGAAGATGTGTTCTGGCTCCATCGACAAGTCCGTCACCTCGGGCACACTCGTTTGCATTCGGAAAGCCATTTCGTATTGTGCAATGCGTGTAGCTAATTCTGGATCCTGTGTGGAGTCCTGTTCTACTCCATGCAATTGCTGCAAATGATCCAGCATCGTGCGACGGCTGGAACTGGAGATTCCGGGCGGATTATCCAGATACAGTACCGGCTCGCGACCAGAACGAAACTGAACACCTTGATAGCGGGCCGGCAAGAATCCAGCTCCCCACAAACGTGAGTAAAGTGGCTGATCGGTCTTGCCTTTGGTGATCAGCACCACAAACGACGGTAGGTTCTCGTTGTCGCTCCCCAATCCATAGCTGAGCCAAGCGCCGATGCTCGGTCTGCCGGAAACTTGATTGCCCGTCTGAAAAAATGTAATGGCCGGATCGTGATTGATGGCTTCGGTGTACATCGACTTGATGATGGCCATTTCGTCGACTTGCTTGGCCGTGTGTGGCAGCAACTCGCTTACCCACGCACCGCACTCCCCGTGTTTGGCAAACTTGAAAATCGAGCCCGCGAGTGGCAGGATGGCTTGGTTGCCTGACATCCCGGTAAGCCGTTGGCCTTGTCGGACCGAATCGGGGAGCGGTTGACCCTGCAACTTGTTCAGGACAGGTTTATAGTCCCAGGATTCTAGCTGGGATGGTCCGCCAGCTTGAAACAAATAGATCACCCGTTTGGCAGTAGGAGCGTGGTGAGTTGGATTAAGCGTTCCGTGCGACGAAACTCCTTGCCCAGTCTTTAGCAGCTCCGTTTTTGACGACTCAGAATCCCTTGCGTGGATTTCATGTCGGGACATCAATTCCGCAGCAGCGATCCCGCCAAAACCCATACCGACTTGGAATAGCCAGTGACGTCGACCGATCAAGTCTGTGTTGTGTTGAATAGCCATCGGTAACTCATTGCCTCCGTTATTCATCGTTTCATCATCGTTTCGTCGTAGCTCAAAAGCATTTCAACGACCACGGCCGTCGCTGCCAGTTGGTTCGCTGGCAAGGATTCATCCGCCTTTCTTTCTCCCACTTTTAGAAACTCTACTGCGCGAACAGGATCCGCGTTGAAGTACTCGAATTGCCTTTGATATAAGGTTTCCATGATGGAGGTTTCCAATGCGGAAGGGGAACGGGTGACAAGTCGCCGGTATGCTTCCACCCAACGAGCGCCAGTGTCCACTTGATTATTTTTGACCAGTTGTTCGGCCAAAACTCGCGACGCTTCTACGTATTGTGGGTCGTTGAGCAATACCAATGCTTGAAGCGGTGTGGTGGTGAGCTCGCGTTTGGGGGTACATGTCTCGCGACTGGTCGCGTCAAAATTGAGCATCGAGGGAGGAGGTGAAGTTCTCTTCCAAAACGTATAAAGGCTGCGGCGATAGAGTCCTTCACCGGTCGCCTGTTGATACGACTTGCCCGTGCCGGCTTCCTCCCATAGTCCGGAGGGCTGATAAGGCATCACGCTAGGTCCGCCAAGCTTGCGGACTAGCAATCCGCTTGCGGCCAAAGCAACATCGCGAACCTGTTCCGCAGACAATCGATGCTTGGGGCCTCGAGCAAGCCAAACGTTTGCAGGATCGGACTCCAAGAGGTTCAATTCGATGGGCTTCGATGATTGTCGGTACGTGGCTGATAGCACAATGCGTCGACAGAGTTGTTTCAAGTCCCAGCCGTCGTTCATAAGCGTACGCGCCAAATAATCCAAGAGCTCCGGATGCGAGGGAGGTACTCCCTGGCTGCCAAAGTCTTCGAGGCTGGCTACAATGCCCCGCCCAAAAAACAGATGCCAAAATCGATTCACGATCACTCGGCTCACAAGTGGGTTCTTTGGACTGACTAGCCAATTGGCCAATGCCAAACGGTCTTGCCCTTGGGCCGATTCGGAGAAGAGACCGGGCGTGCCGGCATCGACGCGTTCGCCGAGAGCATGGTACTCTCCACGAAGCAGGATGTGACTCTCGCGTGGCAATACCGCAGTTCGCATGGTCATGATTTCCCGCACTCCGGTAACGACTTCGTTTTCGTTACGCCGGGCTTCCATCAACTCCACTGCAGCCTTGCGAACTTCTTCGTCGTTCGCAACTAGGTGTTCGATTCGCATTGGTTCGGTAGACTCAAACCGATCCGAGCTGGTATTTGCGGCAGCAAACATGGCTGCTACGTCAGCCGTTGTAAGCTCGCGTTTAAAAATCTGTAGATCATCTACCAACCCGTCGCGAAAACCGATGTCGCGAAATCTTGCACCGATAGCAAACCGAACCGTGCCAGCGTTGGAGTCTCGCCACTCTTTTCGATGCTTGAAGTCGCGAGTCAGTTGATCCCGTTCAACGTTTTGCGCTATTCGTTTGCCATTGATGAACAGTCGCAAACCTTCTGAGAGCCCGCTACCATCGTGGGTTATCGCTAGATGAGTCCATTCACCCACCGGGATTTTTGGAATGGCTTCAACCCGGACTGCATTCCCTGGCCAGAAGTGAATCAGTGAGAATTCGGGATGGCCGTCGTCGAGCGTCAACTGCAACCCTCGAAAAGCAGAATCTTCAGCTGCCACAGATTGGTGCAGGACCATCATGCGCGGTTGAGCAAGTGCGGGCTTAACCCATATGCCGATGGAAAAGGGGGCGGAACGTCCAAAATCGGGGGCATCCTTAACCTTGATTTCCTCATCGCCGTCGCAATAAGTGCAATTCCCAACGACGCCCGGTCTATCACCGTCAAGCGACAGGTGAAAGTCGGGGCTGGGTGGAGCAGGGATTGGCCATGACGATGACGACTTTTGGGACTGTCGCTCTTGGGATTGGCGCTCTTGGGACTGTCGCTCTTGGGAAAATCGTTTGGTTGCGGAGTCCACGGCGGTTCGCCATTTCGATTCCGCTTGGGCCACGTCCGCAAGAGCAGCCGAATGCTTGGCTTCCTGGTCTTCCCGATAGAGGAGCAATGCGGGGGTGGGGGCAGCCATCGTAAAGTGAGCATAGACGCCAAGTTCATCGATGTTGGAAAAATAGGCTGAAAGGCGGTAGAAGTCGTTTTGGCGGATCGGATCGTACTTGTGATCGTGGCATCGCGAGCATTCCATCGTCAGGCCCAGGAATGCCGTACCGTTGGTCGTGGTTCGGTCGGCGATGTTGGCGATCCGGAATTCTTCCACGACGCTACCACCTTCGTTGGTTTGCCGATGAAGGCGATTGAAGGCGGTCGCAAGTTTTTGGTCCATGGTCGCGTTGGGAAGCAGATCGCCCGCAGTTTGCCAGGTTACGAATTGATCGTACGGAAGATTTTCGTTAAATGCCTTGATGACCCAGTCTCGCCAAGGCCACACCTCCATTGGGACGTCGCTTTGGTAACCGAACGTATCGGCATAGCGAGCCACATCAAGCCACATGCTCGCCATTCGTTCTCCGTAAGCTTCGGATTTGAGTAAACGATCTACGACTCTCTGGTCAGACTCGGGTGCAGTGTCTTGTTCAAAAGAATTTAACTCCTCCAGCGTAGGAGGCAAACCGGTTAAATCCAACGTAACGCGACGAAGCCATTGGGCTTTGGATGTTTGCGGAGCAGGACGCAAGCCCTTGTCGATCAATTTGGCGGCCACAAAGCGATCCAGCTCACTCGTTGCCCAGTCCGAAAGCTCGTTGGCCGTCGGCGCATTGACCACTTCGGGGACTGGAATGAACGACCAATGGATCTCGTACGCGGCCCCTTGGTCAATCCAACGTTTGAGAAGTTCTTTCTGTTGGTTTGTCAACTTCTTGCCGCTCGAGGCCGGGGGCATCACCGTGTCTTCCTCGGGCGACAGGATGCGTTCGACGAGCGAACTCGCGTCGTGTTTTCCTGGTTGGATAGCTCCCGTGTCGATGGCCGTTTGGCGATCATCGAGTCTCAAATCCGCCTTCCGACCATGCTTGTCCGGACCATGGCAAGCGAAACAATTGTCCGACAAAATCGGCCTTATATCCCGATTGAACGAGACTTCGTCAGCCTGCACATGCCCCCAGCAGAGTCCCGTGAGGATTGTTCCGACTAGGTTCCACCACCTGCGATTGTTCATCTAGTCATTCACTCGATTCGAGGATTTTCATTACGGAAAACCATGTCCAGCCATTCCGCTCTCCATTGTACTTCATGAGTGCAGATTCATGCGCGCGCAATGAATCGGAAAACGTTATGCAGAATTCGAAGCCACGATGGGCTTCGTTCAGCACGAGCGGAACGATGCGTGCGTAAGCCGAACTCGATTTTTAGCCCCTTTTTTGGATTAGCCCCATGGCCCTTTGTGAATTTTTGGTCAAACTTACGCCATCAGAAACGAGCTTAACGGTCAGGAACGATAATGCAAACAGGCGATGAAATGGAATCGCGATTGGATAGTCTAATCGAGGCGATCGAGACAGAAGACAAGGCTGCAATCTTGCAGTGGATTAGGGGAGAGCAATTTACCCTTGTCTCCCTTAGCGATGAGGAAGACGCGCTCTCCGCAATGATTCTTGAGACGGAAGAATTCCCAGCGCTGGTCGCGTTCCTAACCGCGGAACAGGCCGAGGAGTTTGTCGATTCGATTGCCGACCAAATCGAAGGGGACGAAGTGGATCTCTTTGAAGTATCGGGGGAAGATTTGTTGACCCCGTTGGCCAAAGAGTTTGGTTTGCTAATCAACCCCGAGTCGGATGATGCGATCATGATCGAACCCGCGCTGCTGCACGACGATTTAGAATCTGAAGACGATGAAGATGAGTAGACGATCCCGTCTGCTGTGGTCGCGTCGCTCCGCGCCGCGCCTTTTAATGTTGTGGCCGCGCCTTGGGTGCACTAGCTGACCGCCATGCGTCGCGTACTCGTCGTAACCATCGAAGGCCTAGGAACCAATTTGGTTGGCTGTTTCGGCGGCGCGATTGCACCGACTAAGAACTGGGATAGCTTCGCATGTCGCAGCTTAGTCTTCGACCAGTATTGGGCTGATACGCTTAACCCAGCCGACATTTTGCAGTCGATGTGGAGCGGAGTTCATTTCTCCATGAGAAATCTCTCGGCCAATTCCCCCCTGCCCGCGAGCGCGACGGAATTGTTCGGAAATGGAATGCTGATCACCGATTCCGTGGCGTTGGTTGGAGAAATGGATCTCGACTTGTTCGGCGATGTATTGTTCGTCGATTCCGTTGCACGCGATTCGGTGCAACCGATGGATTCAAGCGCCGACGGTGCTCCAACGTATTCCGATTTGCACGACCCCGAATCAAACGACCCCGAATCAAACGACCCCGAATCAAACGACCCCGAATCGCAATTATCGCATCTCATTGAAACGGCGCTCGGACGGTGGGCTTCGCATCTTGATGCCTTTCCACTGCTTTGGATACACTCGCGCGGTCTAAACGGTCCATGGGACGCCCCTTACGAGTATCGCTGTGTGATGTGCGACGAAGGGGATCCTGATCCTCCTCGCGGTTCGGAACCAGCCAGATTGCAGGTCAATGAAGAAACGGACCCCGACCAAGTCTTTGGGATGGCCTGCGCAGCTGGCGGACAAGCCATCGCAATGGACGAAGCTTGGGCGTTGATCGAAGAAGCCCTGCTACAACTTGGAATCAGCGACGAATGCATGTTGATTCTTGCAGGGGCGAGCGGCTATCCAATCGGAGAGCATGGTTGGGTCGGTTGCGGCCAGGAGTTGTACGCGGAGACTCTGCATTTGCCTTTGATCATCCGCCCCGGTCATCAGTTGAATTTGGGAATTCGAGTTCCTTCGATCGTACAACCTGATTCCATTCTGGCGACCCTCTCGTCTTGGGTAAAGAATGAGAATTCTGATATCAACCCATCGGGTCATAGCGAAACGTTGTTGAACGATTCGGACGCTTTTTCGCCTGATGCGTGGCCAGCCCGACGTCAAGTGGCTTTTTCATGCGCGGACCGGCAACAGCATATGGTCGTGCCCGCCTGGAGTTGTCGCTGGTCATCGAAGGATGGCGGTCATGAAAAAATTGAGCTTTACGCAATGCCAGACGATCGATGGCAACAAAACGAGATTTCTCAACGAGCTTGGCACATCGCCGAACAGCTTGGGGAATTGCGATCGACATGGGAG
>JBEBHM010001000.1:0-2691 GCA_040080875.1 Pirellula sp. | reverse complement strand
CGTGGATGTCGTCGTGTTCGGAGCAACGCCTGCCGGAGTTGCGGCTGCACTCGGAGCTGCCAGCGATGGATGCAATGTATTGCTTGTCGAGCCAACCCACCGGATCGGTGGGCTACTGACCAGTGGACTTTCCCATTCGGACTTCCATTCTCGAGAGAGTTTGTCAGGGGCATTCTGGTCGTTCGCAAAGCGAGTGACCTCGCACTACCAAAATACGTACGGACCGAATTCTCAACAAGCCAAAGATTGTTCCGGCGGTGTCTTCGCCGAACCGAAAGTCAACTTGCTCGTTCTTGAACAATGGCTCGCCGAAAAGCCTGCTATCCGCGTTGTGCGAAACTGCAAGCTGAAGTCCCTAACGGTCGATCGCATCCATTCCAAAGCAACCAGAATCCGAAGTATCTCCTTCACCATGGATGGCCGCGACATGCAGGTGGAATGTCGCGTGGCAATCGACGCTTCGTACGAAGGGGATCTGATGGCACAAGCCGGTGTCTCCTGGCGAGTCGGTCGAGAGAGCCGCAAAGAATATGGTGAATCGCTAGCCCCCGAAGCCGCCGATGAACAACTACAAGCCTACAACTTTCGTTTTGTGATGACGAAAGAACCTCAAAATCGAGTAACCCCGGTTGCCCCAAAAAACTACCGCCGAGAAGATTTCGTCGGAGTGCTCGATGCTCTCGTTGCCGGCAAAATAAACAAGGTCTTCGACTATCCGAGGAGTTGTATCTTCAAGGCGCATACGCCGCCATTGCCCAACGGTAAGTACGACATCAATGACGTTTCCCAAAACATCGTTCGATTGTCGCTTCCAGGCAAGAATCTCCCATGGCCCAACGGAAACCCTAGCGATCGAAAGGCCGTCTTCGACGAACACGTGCGAGATCAAGTAGGATTGCTTTACTTCCTGCAAAACGATGAATCGGTGCCCGAAAAATTTCGCAGCGAAGCCAAGGAGTGGGGATGGTGCCGCGACGAATTCGTGGAAACCGAGCACCTGCCACCACAACTCTACGTGCGTGAAGCAAGACGGATGGTCGGGCTGCATGTCTATACCCAGCATGATGCGGCTCATGCACCCAAGGATGCTCGAGCTGTTTTCTTTGCCGAGTCGATCGCCATGGGGGATTACGGAAACAACTGCCACGGTACGGCTCACGAGGGACCGCGATTTGGTGGTAAACACACCGGCGAGTTCTACAATCCCGTTCCGCCTTACCAGATTCCTCACGGGGTCATGGTGCCTCGCGAAGTGAATAATCTATTGGTCCCGGTCGCCGCAAGCTCCACACACGTCGGATTCTGTGCATTGAGACTCGAACCTATTTGGATGTCGTTGGGCCAGGCGGCGGGGCACGCGGCGGCCCAGTCCATACAGCACAACACTTCGGTGCAACAGACTGCTATCAAAGCCCTCCAACACAGGTTGCATTCAGTGGGTGCTGCCACCATCTACGTGAGTGACGTGTTACCTGATCATCCAGATTTCGTGGCAGTCCAATGGTGGGGAGCACAGGGTGGGCTACATGGTTTGGCGCCGATGCCTAATAAACCTGGTCAACGCGGACGCAATTTGCACGGCCAATACTACGAAGCGAATCCCGAGCACACCGCAAACCTCGACGTACCCCTCGACGACCCGACCCTACGGCGCTGGAAAGCGATCGCGATCTTGTCGGGGCTAAACGAAGACCAACTGCCATCGTCAAACCAGTCGATGACGCGAGGCGATTTTGTGCGGAGCATTTACCAATCAGCCGATCGAATGGGACTCGTTTCATCACGTGCAACAGTTCCCAGACTCCACCGTGAAGGCTTACCCAATCAACATGCACCCGGCGAAGTCGACATCTTGGAGCTGGTTCATCGCGTAGTGCCTGACCCATCTACCTTGCCCGGCATTGTGGTGGATGATTGTGATGCAGTCCTTGAAGGCAAATGGCAATACTCGACCCATACCCCACCCTACGTTGGCCGAGGATACCTGCACGACATGAAGGAAGACAAGGGCGCGAAATCAGCGACTTACATTCCTGATTTACCAAGAACCGGTATTTACGAAGTTCGAGTCTCTCATTGCTACAACATTCGTCGTGCGACCAACACACAAATCGTAATTCGACATGCCGACGGCGAGACAAGCCTCAATATCAACCAGCAAGTGAAACCCGAACACGCGGAACTGTTTCGAAGCTTGGGTCGATATCGATTCGTGGCTGGCACCTCAGGTTGGGTGCGGGTCGTCAATGCAGGCGATAGTGGCAAAGTCGCAATTGCAGATGCCGTCCAATTTTTACCTGCCTACTGAACTGCGACTCTCGCACGCAACTGCGCGTCGAGTCGACTTACGCCATGCATCTTGATACCATGTCTTGCACTTGTGCTGGGATAGTTCGTTGTTCGGAGCCGAAACCAAGGCCCTTCCATGGAAAGAATTCATCGATGAGACATTTTTCACTTTGCCTGACGCTCCTGTCGGTCAATGGCCTTGCTGCCGTTGCTGCTCTGGCTGCCGTTGCGAATGAGTTGCCGCCAAATGTGCCGCCAAACGTCATCGTCATCTTGGCTGACGATCAGGGCTCAACCGATTTAGGCTGCTATGGTGCCAAGGATTTGCACACTCCGAATTTGGACTCGCTGGCAGCCAGAGGCGTACGGTTCACGCAATTTTATTCTGCTGCTCCTGTATGT
>JBEBHM010000275.1:0-10128 GCA_040080875.1 Pirellula sp. | reverse complement strand
GCTGGAGACGAACATTTGCGTAATGACGGAGGAGCAAGCTGCCTCGGAATCGGCGAGACTTGAACGTGAAGGTTACAACGACATCGTCAAAAAGAGATTCCGGGGACTAGCGGGTATGGGTAGTGCCATCCTGTCGAAGTACTGTGTCAATCCATCCACGCGAAGGCTTGTCAAATTGCGAGTCGATGATGCCATCGCCGCAATTCACACCTTCTCGCCTGGCACTCTTAAAAGGAAGGCTTGAGGAACGGTGGTTGGGGGAGCCCCGCTGTCATACCAGTATGGTTTAGGGTGACGTTGATGGTTGTAGTGATTGGGCCTTTGATTGCGCGCCCGTAGTTTGAAAGAAGCGCCTGCAGCCCCATGTTGAAGCCAGAATTTCTTGAATTGTGGTTTGTACCATTGGAATTGCAACCTAGTCTTCGGTGGATGCATCTTTGCGAAATTCGCACAGATTTGGATAGCTTCGATGTCGTGTCGCAAAAACACAAAGTTTTTTGGGACGACGATTGGTAAGGGAACTAGAGATGAAAATCGATCAACAAATGGCCGCACCGCAACGGCGTCGCAAAGTCGTGGTGGATGTGCAGACGCAGCGAGTACTGGCGATGCGTATGGTCTTTCACTGCATGTTGTTCACCGTAGTCGGCGGGATTTCGGTCACGGTCAACGAGTACATGACGAATTCCGCGATGAACTTGCAACTGCTTCAGGAGTCCGTGACCCGAAACTTCATCTCCTACTCTTGTACAATTCTCGCCTTACTTCCTTTACTGATCTATGACTCCATGAAGCTCAGTAACCGAATTGTCGGCCCTATTTGCCGACTGCGGGACTCAATGCGAAAGATTGCCAGCAACGAGCAAGTAGATCGCCTGAACTTTCGTGTGAGAGATTATTGGCAAGAGGTCCCTGGGGAGTTCAATGCTATGGTTGACCGACTGCGCAGCGACGTCGCGGATGCACGCGAGGCAGATTTGTCAGAGTCGGAATTGCCAGCGGCGTTTTCCGTCCGTTGATCTTCGTCACCTTAATTATGAGTTGCGCAAAAAACGATTGGACTGGAGTAAGAATGAACCGTTGCTTTTTAAAACGACGTCATCGCCCTGGTGTCGCGTTTGTGGAATTTGCCATCGTTGCTCCGCTGTTCTTTGGGACGGTGCTTGCGAGTATCGAATTGTGCAGAGCGCTCATGGCCACGCATAGCCTGGAAGAGGCCGCACGGTCTGGGTGCCGCGTGGCTGTGCTAAAAGGCGCCACAACGAGCGAGATTGACGCAGAGGTGCGTCGGATCCTCGCACCTGTGGGGATATCGAATTACACCGTGCAGATTCAGCCCGAGAACATCGCGGCTGAAGAACGGTGGAAACCAGTTTCCGTAACAATCAACACATCGTTTGCTAACATCAGCTGGCTGCCATTGCCAAAGTATTTTGCGGCAAAAATGTGCACGTCCAGCTGTACACTTCCAAAGGAATACCCGTGCGGAAGCTAGCCCTCGAAACAATGGTCCCAACGCCAGCCCTTCAACGAGAATCCTCCATGTCATTATTTAGTTCGCTTGATCATCGCAAACGGCGCGGCGCGTCGATGTTGTTTTTTGCTATCCTTCTGCCTGTACTGATTGCGATGCTGGCGTTTGCGGTCGAGATTGGGCGGATGTACCTTGTTCGATCTCAGCTTCAGACGGCGGTTGACGCTGGGGCTTTGGCCGCATCTTTGCGTCTCCGTGACAACCGAACCGATGTACCTGCTGCAATTGCGGCCGCGCAGCAATTTGTGCAGCTCAATCGCGTTGGCGCGTATACAACGGTTCCCGCGGATGCCATCACCATCCAGCCCGGGAGATGGGACGCGACTGGGCGGGTCTTTGAGCCCGGAGCCAACCCACCCGACGCCATCCAGGTGAGTGGGACCCTGGATAAGGAACCGTTTTTCTTTGGGAGGGCGCTTGGGGTATCGAAGTTTTCCGTGCCTCGCTCGGCCATTGCGATCAGCGGTGGTAATCCCATGGACATCATGATGACCTTGGATCTAACGGGATCGATGAACGGCGAGGGTCGGATCCAAGCATTGCAAAACGCAGCCCCGATATTCGTGAACGTACTTGAAACCGTTGGCGATAACGACCGTGTTGGCGTCATGGGTTACGGTGCCATGAAAAGCAAATATAACCCCGCCGCATTAGGTCACCATGGACTTTCTTACACCAGTACTCCATCATCGCTGTACCCGAGCAACGACGATTGGTGTGGAGTCCTTGAAGCAGAGCTTACGTTTGATTTCGATTATCTCCGGCAGAACGTTTTGAACCAAAGTACGCTGATTGCGAACAAATACAACGGCTGGACACCTATCGGCGCTGCTTTGCGTGACTCGGCACACTACCTGGACGCAAACGCGCGGCCTGAGATTGACAAGGTCATCGTGTTGATGAGCGACGGGCACGCCAATAAACCAGCAGGAGACGCCTCAGGTTACGCCCTCGCGATGGCGTCCTATGCTACGGTGTTAAACATCAAGATTTATACGATTAGCCTGGGCAGCGCCGCGGATGAGGATCTGATGCAGCAAATCGCAGACCTAGCGGGCGGCAAACATTTCGTTGCCTCAGGAACTTCTGCGGGTGCCCTTACAACATCGCTTACCGATGCGTTTAAAAAGATCGCCGGTGACATCAAGCAACCGCAGTTGGTTCATTAATCGTCCAGTAAACGCCGTAATTGTAGGGCCGCTCGATTTCGAGGAGGTATTCAATGAAGTCAATAGTTCGCCGAAAACCTAACCGTCGTGGTGTAGAGGTGGTTGAGTTCGCACTGGTTCTGCCGTTAATTGTGCTGCTGTTATTCGGCGCGATCGAAGCCGCAAGGGCTGTGATGGTCATTCACGCACTGCAGGAGGCGTCACATGCCGCATGCCGCGTTTACAGTGTGAAAGGCACGACGCAAGCCGATGCAAAATCCATTGTTGCCGATGCGTTGACGCGTGCCCGCATAACGAGCTATACGGTTGCCTTTCATCCTGCAACTAAAGAAGAAGTGGATGTCTCCGTTGAACCGGTGACCGTGACCGTCTCGGCTTCATTCGCCAATGTGGCATGGCTTTCTCCAATGTTCTTCAGGGGAAAGTTGCTTCAGGGCTCAAGTGTCTTTCCTGCCGACCTGAACGCCAGCGATGGCGGAGATACCAACGGCTATGACGCGACCAGCGACGACAACATCGTCGACGGAAATTACCGTGACGATGACTGATAATTCCAGTTTCTCCGTGTGAGGGCCAGTTTTTCCGCGTGAGGGCATGAGATTCGGCAGCCGCAAGGCACTTGCTTGGAGTTTGGCTCCGTCTAATCCCAGTTTTCCATTCGCTTTAACAATCGGTCGGTATTCACGTACTGTTCAGTTTCCCATCCCAAGTTCTTTGCAGCCGCAACGTTGTCGGCACGATCGTCGGTGAAAAAAATTCGATCGTGCGGACATCCCGATAGTCGTTGGGCCTCCTCATAGATTTTGCAATCTGGCTTCATGCTTTTGACTTCGAAGGAAAGGATGACAGGCGAAAACCAGCCCACGACTTGTGGATATCGAAGCTCCATGATCCAGTTCCAATGCGCTTCGCATGTGTTGGAAAGCAATCCCATGGGAATCCCAAGCTCTCGAACCCTGGTCAAGGCGGGCAAGATATGCGTGTTGGGAACAAACATATCAGCGGCAGCCTGAAGTATCTCAGGCGCATCAAGCTTCTTTCCCACTGCTTCGGAAATTCTCTCAACAAATTCTTCGCCTGAAATGGTCCCTGTTTCGTAGTCGATTTGCAGATTGCTTTCCATCACCACCCCGTGCATTTCCGAGTAGGAGACACCCGCCACCTTCGCCATTTTGCGCATGGCGAGGCGATGGTCAAAGTACAAGAGTACATTTCCAAGGTCAAAATAAACAAAATCTGGGCGCATAGATCGCTTGGTGTTAGGTAGTAGAGAGCTTGCGTTGCCAACGTGATATTTGTTGGGCAACTTGGTTAGGTGAACTCGAACCGTACGACTTGTAGGCTTGAATGGCTCCATGCACTCCGAGAATGTCGCGAATAGAACTGTCAAGATTTGGAATGACGGAGTTGATCTCCGCTTGGGTCAATTCGGCAAGAGTCGCGTCTCGCTCTTTTGCGATCGCCACCAAAGCACCGACTTGGTGATGAGCCGTACGCTGCGGTTGTCCTCGCATAATCAGAGCTTCCATCAATGCGGTTGCATCGAGATAGCCTTGATCTAGCGTTGCAGAAATGGTGGATGGAATGAGCTGCGACTGCTCCACGATCGGGATGGCCAGTTCCAGGCAGGCCACAACCGTATCAAATGTATCGAACAATGGTGGCTTATCTTCTTGAAGATCGCGGTTGTAGGCGAGCGGTAATCCCTTAATCAACGTCAACAGTGTCTGGAGATTACCGATCACTCTGGCCGATTTGCCGCGAGTCAATTCCAGCGTGTCCGGATTGATTTTTTGGGGCATGATTGAACTGCCGGTACAGAAGGCATGCGGTAATTTCAGGAAGCCAAACTCGGTGGTGGACCATAGGATCCACTCCTCCGCCCAGCCGCTCAAGTGTCCTGCGATCATGGTTAAAACGAAGACGGATTCCACCACAAAATCCCGATCGCTACTGATGTCGATGCTATTGGCCGCCACACCTTCGAAATCAAGTAATTCAGCGGTGTACAGACGGTCGATGGGTAAACTAGTGCCTGCAACGGCAGCGCCACCCAGTGGACACACGTTCAATCGTTTGCGGCAGTCCATGATTCTATCTTTGTCGCGTTCCAGTTTTTCGATGTACGCCAACCAATAGTGTGCTGCCAGCACGGGTTGCGCCCTCTGCATGTGCGTATAAGCAGGGAGGATGACACCTGCATCGGTCTGACATCTTCCCAAGAAGGCTCGTTGCAATTCCAAAACAAGCCGGCAAACTGCATCCAGTTGATCTCGAGTCCAGAGTCGCAAGTCGGTTGCAACTTGGTCGTTTCTGGAGCGGGCCGTATGAAGCTTTCGGCCGGTGTCGCCAAGTCGATCGATGAGGGCTTGCTCGATATGCATATGTATGTCTTCGAGCTCGATTTGGAACGGCAACTCGCCACGATCCAACAATCCTTCGATGCTTTTTAGCTCACGCTCGATGGCGTCAAACTCGTCTTGGGTCAATAGTCCTTGCTTGCATAGCATTCTGGCGTGTGCAATAGAACCACGAATATCATGCCGATAGAGGCGATGGTCGAACGAAATACTTTCGCTAAATCGTGCCAGACGATTGTCAGGTCCAGAGGAGAAAACGCCGCTGCGGGAGGGAGAAGCCAAAAGTAGTTCCAATCGTCGTTCAGGTGAGCTGGTGTCGAAACTCTGGAATTCACTTGATCCAAGTTTTTCATGATATGATTGTCTTTCATTCGTCAGGATTCTCAAGCCGTGTAGGAAGGTCGCATGGATTGTTGATGCTCATTTTCCGAAGAACACCGATTTCTTTGCTCAATTTGATTTACCAACCCTCCCGAGCGGTTGTCAGTGTACTGGGGGTTGCGTTCGCCCTCCTGTTGATTTTTATGCAACTCGGGTTCCGTGGCGCAGTCGGAAATACCGCAACTATTGTCTACAGCAGACTGCGCGGTGAGATAGTGATACGCTCGCCTGACTATGTCCATCTCTACGAACCTCGAACCTTCGAGAGAGCGTGGATGAACATGGTGGCGGCCCATCCGGATGTTGAGCGTGTCGATCCGTTTTTCATCATGTTGCATCGTTGGCAGAATCCCGTCAAGAACAGCGACTGTCCGAATGCTCCCCCGGACGGTTCGTTTCGAACCGTGGGAATGATGGGGATGGAGCTTGATCGTCCAGTACTTCAGGTCGATGAGCTTGTTGGAAAACTCGCGGCAATCCGAGATCCGGATAGCTTGTTGATCGATCGAGCCACTCGAGGCGAGTACGGTCCAGAAAACTGCAAGAAATTTTCTGATGAGGATATTTCGAAAACCACGGAGTTGGGTGGCCGAGCGACTCGCATCGCGGGGCATTTCCAATTGGGCACAGGGCTTGCAACGAACGGGGCCGTCTTGGTCAACGATGTTGGATTCAGTTTGAGATCTGGGGTAGACACGCGGCGGCGAGTCTCATTGGGGTTGGTGACACTCAAGCCGGGGCGATCGGCCAAGCAAGTTTGCGATGAATTGGTTTCGTGGTTAAATGAACGCGAACCTCGCGCTCAGTCGGCGATTCAGGTGCTCACGATGGAGGAGCAGAAGAATTGGGAACGTCGGCGCTGGCTCAACGAAACACCCATTGGGATGATCTTTACCATGGGAGTCGTTTTGTCGTTCATTATTGGTGCGGCCATTGTGTACATGGTTCTAGCCACGGATGTCGCCAGCCGTTTGCCTGAGTATGCCACCATGAAGGCCATCGGATATTCACCCGTTTTTCTTGCGCAAACCGTTTTGCGACAAGCTTGGCTTCTGGCGATCTTTGGTTACATTCCAGCGTTGATTGGAGCCTGGGTTCTGTATGAAATTACGACAAGCATGTCGGACATTCCTACGTTCATGACGCTCACACGAGCAGTGGCAGTATTCGGTCTGTCGTTCTTGATGTGTACGATCGCTGGACTGCTTGCTATCAGAAAGCTTTGGAAAGCCGACCCTGCGTCCTTATTCTAATTCTCGCGAGGTCATCGAAACGAATGCGAACACCGCTTGCTTGGCTGAACACAACCTCGAGCCTATCGAAGCTCGCTTTGGCATCATCAGGTATTGGCTTTGCGGTCGTATTGATGTTTATGCAGATCGGATTTCTGAATGGTTTGTTCGACAGTACGGTACAGATCCTACGCTTGATCAATGCGGACTTGATCATTATTAGTCCTGCTCGCTACACCATCCCCAGCGAGCAACGATTCGACCATGGGTTACTAATGCGGGCACGAGTGCTCGCAGGTGTTCGCGATGCTCAGCCTCTTTACATCGACCGAGCAATGGCTGAAATACGTGTGATCGGCAACGTGTCGCGTTCGATCCGAGCGATAGGTGTCCCAACGGACTGTGAAATCTTTACCGAACCCAAATGGAATACGAAATGCAAGCAACTTCGCGAAGCCAAGGATGCGCTTGTGGACCGAAAAAGCAAAGCCAAATACGGATTCGAGAAGCGGAACCTCGAAGTTTTGCGCCAGCAGGAAATCGAGTTATCCGGACAAGCAATCCGAATGCAAGATTGGGTCGAAATTGGGACTGACTTTGTTTATGACGGCTCGATCGTGCTTTCCGACCGAGGCGTAGAGCACTATTTTCCAATGAGAAATGGTCGCAAACCACCGTTGGCCGCCGTTGACCTGGGGCTCGTGCTGTTGGACGAGAACGTCGATCGCGATTCCAAACGCAGGGAGCTACAAGAGTTGCTAGGAGATTCCGTGCTCGTTTTCGAACGCGAATCTTTGATTCAACGTGAAATTCGATTTTGGGCAACCAATACACCGATAGGAATTATCTTTTCCATCGGCACGATCATGGGGCAATTGGTAGGCGTGATCATCTGTTATCAGATCTTATTCACGGACATCCACGATCATCTTGCCGAGTTTGCAACACTGAAAGCGATGGGCTACAGCCCAATCTACTTCCTTCGTTTCGTCATGTTGCAATCATTTTATTTGAGCATCTTCGGGTTTCTACCAGGTTGGATTATGAGTTGGGGACTCTACCATTGGTTAGCTGAAATCACAGGATTGGTGATGGTCTTAACCCCTATGCGTGTTTTGCTTGTATTTGGGCTAACGTTTTTGATGTGCATGCTCAGCGGAGCGTTGGCGGTGCGCAAGTTATGGGCTGCCGATCCCGCCACGTTGTTCAAGTAGCCGCTAGATCTTGGATGCCCTCGAAGCTCGCCTAGCTTCGCTTGCGGACTTTTCCGTGTAAGTAGAATTTTGCGACTCGTAATACTTACCGTACCCCGAGTAGTAACCACCTCGATAGTACATCCCGTACTCGTTGTAGTACACGTTCTCATCCATCCCGTTGACGATGACACCAATCACCTTGGCCTGCACCATATCCAACCGTTCTTTGGCTTTATGGGCAGCGAGCATAACACCGCGACGAATTCGCAGAACCAAAAATATTCCATCTACGACGGAGGCCAAGCTCGTGGAATCGGCGACTGGAAGAATGGGTGGAGAATCAATAATGACAATGTCGAATCGTTCGCGAAGTTCTGCGATCATCGATGCGAACTCGGTCGATGCGATCAACTCGCCCGCATCTTTCGGACGTCCGCCGGATGTCAGAATGGACAAGTTCGTTTGAAATTCGCAAGGTCGCAGCGCTTCGTCCAGCGACTTTGCGCCAGAGAGCACTTCGACACAGCCTGGTTCAATTTGGATACCAAAATTCTGCTGGACACGGGGACGTCTAAAGTCAGCATCCACCAATACGACTTTCTTCTTGGCTTGAGCCAGTGAGATAGCCAAGTTGCTTGAGGTGGTCGATTTTCCATCACCTGGCGCTGGGCTCGTGAACAGGAAGACTTTGCCGTTGGTTTGGTTGGCGGTAAACAGCAAAGCGGTCCGTGCGGCTCTGAATGTCTCAGAGGCAGGTGATTGCGGATTGAACGCGGTGACTAAGATCGGTGACGCCGTTTGTCCTGGAAGGACTTTCTTGGATTTGATCTTCGGGATTTTGCATATTACGGGTACGGACAGGCTGTGCTGAATGTCGATTGGCGTTCGGTAGGACAAGTCACTTTGATCGATCAAAATCGCCAATCCGATACCCAATAGTCCTGCCACAATGGTCCCGAACGAAAGGTACGTGAGGAGCTTGGGTGCGACCTGGATTGCCGCTGAAGCAGGATCGATGACACGCACTTTGGTTGTCGTGTAGTTGTTGGACATCACGTTGACCGCGGTGAGCTTGTCGAGAATCTTTTCAACCACATCGCGACGCTGATTGATGGCTTCTTTGAGCATGTTAACTTCTGCCATGTCCGAAGCAATGAGTTTGGACTGTTCTTCGAGCGTATCGAGTTCGGCGTTCAACTTCGCAAGTTGGTTTTTTGCTTTTTCGTGGTCAAGCGACATTTGCAGGCCATACTGCGCGAGCAAGTCCGATTCCTTGATCTTTAGGTCAACTCCAATACCACCTTCTTCGTTTCGATATTTTTGTTGCTTTGATTCGATGGTCTTCGTTATGCGATCAATCTCTTGCTGGTATTCATACTTTCGCTTGTAAAGCGACTGGAGCATGGAATCCAATGAAGTAATACCTGGATGCTGTGGACCGAAGTTTTTCAGTTTGTCTTCCCGTTCGGCTTCCATGTCCAAGATTTTGATTTCCGCCATTTCCAACCTAACGTTAGAACGGTTTAAGAGAGATCGCTCCTCAGCAACGTATTTGTCGAAGTAGGCATCGTTCTTTTCGTCAGAATACAGAAGCGATTTTCTTGCCTCGATGGTCAACAACTGCTTGAGGGGTGCAGAGTCTTTTTCCAACGCAGACTTCAGGGTCTTGATTTTTTGATCGAGGTCCTCAAGAGTTTTGGACAAGAGTTCTCGTTCGGTTTTGCGTCGAGAAATGTCAGTTGTATATGGATTGGTCCATTTTCCAGAATCATTTTCAGAGGTCAAATTAAGCTTTTTCAATAAATCAAAGTACTTGGTCTGGTCAACCTTTTGCCCATCCTCCAGTCTCTTCTGAAGGCTCTGGATTAGCGAAATGGACTCTTTGCCGGCCTCGACGGTGTCTTCCTCAATGACTTTGATGTATGCCCCGACGATTTCCTCCAACATAGTGGGTAGGTCGGCGGCAACTGAACCAGTCAAAGTCAGGTCCAACGCATCTGCGTTCTTGTCCACAGGAACGATGCGCAACATTTTCTTCAGGCCTACGATGGGGGCAAAGGAGCCTTTGAAGGATTCTAGTTTGTTGAGTTCGCCATTTTGAATGGCGTTGTTCAGCACCAACTGACTGGCGATTAGATTCTGTTGTTTAGACATTGAGACCGTTTGAGCAATCATCTCTCCATTGACGATTGTTGGGGGCGACTGAACCCAAACCATCAAACGAAGCGTCGAAGCATACGAAGGTGTGGCTCGTGC
>JBEBHM010000999.1:0-2698 GCA_040080875.1 Pirellula sp. | reverse complement strand
AGCGATGAGCTTGGCTACGGCGCTGAGGCATCCATGATCGGAACTGAGTACCTGCGACAAGAGGGTCCACACCGTGACAGCGGTCGTGTATACTCTCGCCGAGTCGAGGATCGCGCTTGCTTCTCCGAACATGGATGAGATACGCTCTGCCGGGATTAGGGCGGCAAAGAAAAGTTGATTGCTTCCACGAGCAGCTGCAACGCGAGATCGGAATGAGTCAAACATCGAATAGGCCTCCATGCCTTGTGTGTGAGCGGTCAGATTCTCAAACACACTGCATGTGAGGCCTTTTTTTGTAAATAGCAGTTAAGCCCTTTTCGGCTAAGACCTTACGCCGATTAAGTGCCATTCGTACCGGACACCTTTTTGTCTTCAATCGCGGCTGGCGCGTCTTGGGTATCCGTTGCCTGTTCCGCCACCTGCGTTTAATTTGGGTTTCGTCATCAACAACCGATGACTTGCTGGACCCAACAGATCGTCTAATCGTGTTCGCAACTCTGGACTGATTGTTACCCGTTGTTTCGTCGATTTGACGTGGACCGTCTCACCGGTTTCTAAACGGATTGCAAACATCACGTCACGTTGGCCAGGGTATCCCCTTAGAACTTCTCGAATCTTGCCGATCATGTCCGCCGAGTGCTTGGTTTGATCGAACATGATGTGAACACCTGTCGTGTACTTGGTGTCGGCTTCGTTGATCGGAATCATCTCGTCCACCGTCAAGTTCACTTCGTCTTCGCCTCGTTTGTCGACTTTGCCTCGTACCAATACGACTGCATCTGGCTGAATCAATTCGGCGCAGCTCTCCATCGTGTTGGGCCAACAAATCGTGCGCACGAACCCCTCCATGTCCTCCAAATCAAAGTTCGCGTACTTGGAGCTTTGGCCCGGCTTGGGGTTGCGCGTGTGCGCAATCTTGATCGACGAGATCATGCCTCCCATGAGGACTTGTGTCCCGCCTTTGGCCGTCTTGACCGTTGCCGACGTATGTGAGCAAAATGCTTTAAGCGTTTTCTCGTATTCGGCCAGTGGATGCGTTGTCAGGTAAAAGCCGAGTACTTCCTTTTCCATGCTGAGCAAATCCTTTTGCGGGAACTCAGGGATGTCGGGCAACGCGATGGGTACGTCCACTTGAACCTCCTCAAAGTCATCAAACAAGTTGAGCTGCCCGCTCTTTCGATCCTTAGATTTCGACGCGCCTCCCTGCAACGCTTTTTCAAGAACCGCCATGAGTTGAGATCTGCGCGCGCCGAAGCAATCCATCGCACCCGACTTGATCAAGGACTCGATCGTTGCGCGTCCGCATTGCGCTACGTCCACCCGTTCGCAGAATTCAAAGATGTTGTGGAATGGACCTGCCTTGGTCCTTTCCTCGGCGATGGCGTCGGCAGCGGACGGGCCACAGCCCTTGATGGCCGATAGACCGAAGTAAATTTTGTCCTCCAAAACGCTAAAGTTGGAGCGGCACGTATTGATGCTCGGATGCTCCACCGCGATGTTCATTCGCTGGCAATCTTCCAAATGTTCTACCAAGCCATCCTTGCGCTTGAAGTTGCGATTGGGGATATCGCCCGTGAGAAGAGCGGCCATGAACTCGACTTTGTAGTGCGCTTTGAGGTAGGCCGTTTGGTAAGCGATCAGTGCGTATGCCGTCGAGTGGCTCTTGTTGAAACCGTAGCCAGCAAACTTCAGAATCATCTGCCAAAAATCTTCTGCGTCTTTTTTCTGAAGACCCTTGTCTTGGCAGCCTTGCATGAACTTTTCCGCATTGGCGGCGATGAGCGACTCTTTCTTTTTGCTGATCGCTTTGATGCAGGTGTAGGCCTTGGCCAATTCGATTCCGCCCAAGCGATTAAGAATTCGCATGACCTGTTCTTGGTAAACCATGACACCGTTGGTTTCTTCCAAGATCTCTTCGATGACAGGGTGCAGGTAGACCGGCTGTTTCTTTTTATGTTTGATGGCCACGTAGTCATCGACCATTCCGCCTTCGAGTGGGCCTGGACGATAGAGCGCATTGGTCGCAATGATGTCGTGAAATCGGTCCGGCTTCATGCGTTGGAGCAAATCTCGAATGCCGCCGCTCTCCAATTGGAAGACCCCTTTGGTTTCGCCCCTCTTCAGCAAATCAAAGGTGGCGGTATCGTTGAGCGGAAAATCCAGCGGGTCAATCCGCTTGCCGGTTGTCTGCTCGATGATGTCTACGGACTTAGAGAGAATCGTCAAGTTACGAAGGCCGAGGAAGTCCATCTTGAGCAGACCAGCCGCCTCGACATCTCCCATGGACCACTGAGTGATAATGTCATCTTTGCCGGAGACTCGCATGAGCGGCACGTATTCGGTCAACGGCTTGTCAGCGATCACAACGGCTGCAGCGTGCGTGCCGATATTGCGTGCCATGCCTTCGAGTTTGCTCGCAAAATCGATCAGCTCGCGGATATCTGGATCATTGTCATACAGTTTCTTAAGATCCTCGCTCTGTGCCAATGCGTCTTTGATGGTGATCTTGGGGTCATCGGGGACCATCTCGCTGACTTCCGTCACACGATTGAGTGGCAGCCCCAGCGTTCTCCCAACGTCTTTGATCGCGCCGCGCGCCTTGAGCGTTCCAAACGTGCCGATTTGGGCCACATTGGCTTCGCCGTATTTTTCTTTGACGTAGCGAATGATCTCGCCGCGTCGTTCTTGGCAGAAGTCG
>JBEBHM010000998.1:0-2700 GCA_040080875.1 Pirellula sp. | reverse complement strand
AAAGAAAACATCAAGAAACTCATCGAAAAAATCGAAGCGTTCCAAACCGAACTCAATGACGAGAAGATCGCCGACCTGGGATCGCTTACCACGTTAACTGGAAAATCGATGAAAGGCCTTCGCGAAATCTGCGTCGAAATCATGGGAGAGGACCCAACCATCGTGATCGATGACGAAGCTCAAAAATCTCTTTTGGGAACCCAATGAACTGTTGCACGACTCTCCGAGTCGTAAGTATGGCTGAGGTGCTCGCCGATCGATCATCAAACTCAGCTAGGAGATGACTCTTGGGCTTTGGTAAGTGGGGCGCTCTTGCCGAGTGCGACTCGTGGGGCGAGCTTGCCAAGCGCCAATCGTGGGGCGCTCTTGCCGAGGGCGACTGTCCCGATTCGGGCGCTCGGACTTCAGCATCGACGTTTAGCGATTGGACGCTGGATTGGTAACGGCATGCCCCTTGGCCACGGATACTCGGTTGACTTGGTCTTCCATTTGAGCAGCGATGTCCATTAAAAACTCACCCACCGAACGTATTTGTTTCGCGAGCGATATCGATGTGTTGAAACGCTGCGTTTCAGACTGAGATTCCAAGTAGCTCATCAATCGATCGACAACCACGTCCCCGGAATCCCTAAACGGTAGCACAAGCGAACTGAGCGATTTAATCATCGTTGATTTGAATTCGTTTTGCAGATCAACGAAACTGAAATGCGCCAAGGGCGATTCATCCTCCAGTGTGTCGAGACGGTCCAAATCGGAGTTGTTGAAAGGAACGAAATCGGAATCTTGTTCCAGATTGGAGTAATTCGCCGAATACTCAAGCAAATCCTCTTTTGAAAACATACCGATTTGGCTAGGGGCGCTCCCGACCAGACGGTTGTCGGCGTCGATGGGAGACCGGTGATAGGTCCATGGGAAACACCTCAATGGAACGTCCATCCCAAACATTCGCGAAGCTTGGTCGAATGGACCGTCTTTCTCCATGGTGTCGTTCGCCACTGCGTCCTCCACTACTGCATCGTCCACCAATACTGCATCGTCCACCACTACTGCATCGTCCACCAATACTGCATCGTCCACCACTACTGCATCGTCCACCAATACTGCATCGTCCACCAATACTGCATCGTCCGTTGTGCGTTGTTCAATTGCTACAACGACCGCTTGTTCGTCGAACGGCTTGCAGTGTCCCAAGCCAAGCTCATCCTCGCTCGCCAAGACATCTGACTCGAGTCGAGGAGGTCGAATCGGCTCGCGCTCGGCGACAACCGTTTCAGCGATCTCTTCCTTAGCAGCTTCATGCTTCGGGTAGCATACTTGTTGGTCGGGTACAATTTCGGACCAAGCGGCGGAGTCATAGCACACGTTGATTTCCGAACAGACTGGGTCGACTCCCACTTGCCAAGTGTTGTTCAACGCGAAACTCGTATGACTTGAGTCAAACGTCATCTCCTCGCACGGATCTTCGCAACTGAAAGAGCCTACCTCGCTGGAAAGATCGGACGCCACGTCATTCGTGTTAAAGGAATAGACAAAGATATTGGCATGAGAGCGTGCAGGATATTTTGCAAGACGGATTTCATCGCAATCATGGCCGCGTGCGATGCAGTCCCAATCATCGGTGACTTCACTTTCCACAGCATCCGTATTTTCAGCGAGCTGCATAACCGGAATCGCTTCTGGAATTCGAATCCACTCTACCAATTTCATCGGTGCAGAATTGATCAATGAGATGATCGAATTGCGAGCGATTCCAAAGCTCGAGTACATGCGATCTGCATTCCTAAGCCAATCCTTTGCAGCCAGCTCTAACTCCGACAAAGTCGCGTGAAACTGCATTTGGAGTTCAAATCTTTGAGCAAACCGTTCGCACTCCGCGTTTTCCAAATGGTATGCCGCGTCCAACTCCTCGATGATCGTCGGGCAATCGGCGGAACCAACGATGGCCAAATCACATGTTTCCGATTGGATTGTGTTTTCAGCACGTCGCGTTTCATCCCACTCAAGATCGTGCACAAAGCAAACCTTGGACAAAGGCTTTGAGTACTCATTCCAAATCGATGCGATCGAATTGCTTTGATAAGCCGCGACGACTCCAATCGCGATGGCCGAACGCAAGATTGAACGAATGGATGCAGATCGCATTGCGAGAAACCCCGTATATTGAAATTCGGCCGCAACAGCAAGCAAAAAGCTGATCCAGCGCCGTGGCTGAACCAGCCTTCCGTGGCCATCGGCGTGCCAAACATATCGTTTGGAAATAAATTGGTGGGAAACAAACTGAAACCGAATGCAACTGCACAACCATCGCACTCAGCCTCAGCTAGCAATGGTATCGATCGGGGCGGGTACGATTCATGAGCGGACAATCTTGACCAACCCGGAAAAGCCCTTTAGTCGCTGTCGATTGCCCAGCTAGCAAGAGTTCTAGCGAGCGTTCGGTCTATAGCGATCACACGCACGGAAACGAGCACAATGACGGCTCTGATTAGTCCGACGTATTTGTTAGTCAGAGGTATTTGCGAAGGAGACGCCCCGTCGTGGCTTTCATTGAGCTGCGGCGATCGATTTGCTCGTCGTCGAACCCCATCTTGCGAAATCGAATGAAATCTTCGCGACGAAGCCAAGAATTCCCTGATTTCCAATTTCGGTCCGAAGGCATGCAAAACGCGAGGAATCCTCGATTTTGTCCACGCCGAACTG
>JBEBHM010000997.1:0-2700 GCA_040080875.1 Pirellula sp. | reverse complement strand
CGGTATGGCGCTCGTAGAAAAGTCCCTTGTCGAAGCCGACGTAAATATTGATGTCGTCCGCAAGTTCATGGAGGATGTCTCCGCCGCAGCCATCGGCCGCCGAGTTCTTTTTTCCCTTCGACCCCACGAAGAACTAGTCAAGATTGTCTACGAAGAACTCGTCAATCTCCTCGGCCCCGTGGACAATTCCATCCCCATGAGACGCGGCGAACTTACAAGCGTCATGCTGTGCGGACTCCAAGGTGCCGGAAAAACCACAACTTGCGGAAAATTAGCCCAACTAATCAAGGAGCACAAGCTCAAGCCCTTCTTTGTCGCCGCCGACTTGCAACGACCCGCAGCCATTGAACAGCTCCACGTGCTTGGGCGGCAGTTGGGAGTAGGAGTCTATAGCCGCGAGGGGGCGACAGATCCTGTGGCTGTGTGTCGCGATGGATTAGCGCAAGCCAAAATCGCTGGGGCGGATGTTGTGATCCTTGACACGGCTGGCCGATTGGCCATCGACCAAGAATTGATGGACCAGCTCAAGCAGATCGACAAGCAAATCAATCCGCACCAAGTCTTTTTGGTGGTCGATGGGATGACGGGCCAAGATGCGGTTCGAAGCGCCAAAGCATTCAATGACGCATTATCGCTCGATGGCGTTATTATGACCAAGTTGGACGGGGATGCGCGTGGCGGGGCGTTGCTCAGCGTGAAAGCCGTAACACAGGTTCCAATCAAATTTATTGGTACCGGCGAACACATGGACGCATTAGAGCCGTTTCGCCCGGAAGGAATGGCAAGCCGAATTCTCGAGATGGGAGACATTGTCGAAGTTGCCCGCGAGGCGCATCGGCTCATCGATGAACGCGAACGCAAGCAGCTCGAAGAGCGGATGTCCAAAGGGATCTTCAGCCTTGGCGATTTCCGCGACATGATGCAAAAGCTTCGCAAGCCGGGGCTCATGACCAAAATGATGACGCTGATGCCAGGCATGGGTGAACTTTCCAAGATGATGGCCAACGCTGACAGTGAAAAGGAAATGCGCCGCATCACAGGAATTGTGGATTCGATGACCCCTGAGGAACGCAAAAACCCAAAGGTAATTGACCCCTCGCGCCGCAATCGAATCGCCAAGGGTTGCGGGGTCGAACCGAATCAAGTCAGCGATTTGGTGAAGCAATTCGAAATGTTGGCTCCTATGCTCCAGATGGCAACATCGGGAGGCATCGGTGACAAAATGAAGATGCTCCAGCAGATGCAAGGAATGATGGCAAACAACCCATTCAACCCAATGTCTGGTATGAAGCTCAAAGGAAATACAGGCAAGCGATTGACCCCCAAGGAACGGGACAAGCTTCAAAAAGAGCGTGAAAGACTCTTGAGAAAGAAAAAACGAAGCTAGTTGCTGACTGATTTAAACGCAAAAATGCGAGAATACGTCTCCACAGATTGTGTCCGAGGCGTTATCATCTCGTCCCCATTATTCAGGTTTTCACGGAGATTGTTACAGTGTCGGTTCGTATTCGAATGAAGCGTTTGGGCAGAAAAAATCGCCCGTTTTATCGTCTTTGCGCCATCGATCAACGCAGTCCTCGAGACGGTCGCGTCTTGGAAGAACTGGGCCACTACGATCCGATGTGCAAGGAAACAGATGCCCGAGCGATATTGAAGGGCGAGAGGATCAAGTACTGGATCAGCGTAGGTGCACAGCCTAGCGAAAACGTCCAAGTCCTGATCAAAAAGTACGGGTCCGAAGGGACCCACCTCAAGCAACAAGCCGACGCTCTAGGTCGACTCGGACGAAGCCCGGTAAAACAAACCGCTGCACCTGCGACAAGTACTTAGTTGCATCACTCCGAGAAGCGATGCGTTGCGTCAATAGCGAATCTCCCGCTCACAGAGAGTTTTCGCCCTTCGGGGGGATGCGCGCAGTCGTGCCGAGCCTTCTTCCACAGTGCCTTCTTCCACAGTGCCTTCTTCCACAGTGCTGCTCAGTTGCCAGAGTAGAACGATTGTCCCAATCGTTTCGAGAGCAATTGTGACAATTGCACTACTCTCGGATTTGACTTGACCCGAAGGGAGGTTGCGGATGCGATTCGATATCATCACCCTTTTTCCAGACATATTTTCTGGGTACCTCACGCAGAGTCTCTTAGCCAAAGCCATCGACAAAGGGCTGGTCGAAATTCATATACACGATCTTCGACGATGGTCCACCGACTTAAAGCATCACAAGATCGACGATCGACCTTATGGTGGTGGTCCGGGTATGTTGATTTGTGTTGAGCCAACGGTTCAATGCGTTGAGGCTGTGCAAAGCATGGCTCCCGACCCAGGGCTGGTCGTATTGACGACCCCGAAAGGCGATCGTCTCGATCAACGCCGCGTCGAGAGTCTTGCGCAGTCCATGCGACTGATCGTGCTTTGCGGTCGATATGAGGGTTTTGACCAGCGAGTTCTTGACATCCTCAAGCCAATCGAATTGAGCATCGGCGACTACATCTTGAATGGTGGAGAAGTAGCCGCAATGGTAATGGTAGACTCGACTGTGCGGATGGTTCCGGGGGTTTTGGGAGACGAACAGAGCAACTGGGACGACTCGTTTTCGCGGGGGAATCGACTCTTGGAGTTTCCGCAATACACGCGGCCCGCCGAGTTTCGTGGGCACGTCGTACCGGAGGTACTCGTCAGTGGTGACCATGGACGCATCGCCCG
>JBEBHM010000274.1:0-10157 GCA_040080875.1 Pirellula sp. | reverse complement strand
GTGGCGAAGGGGGAGATTCCTATGCAGTGGCTGGAACCACGGATGGAACCGATATCTACACAGACCGAGGTAACGATGGAATCGATCGAATCATCGCCGCTGCCGTCAGTACAAACATCGCGTTAGGTACGAGTTTTTCTTCTTCAACCAGTGGCATCGAAGCCATCTCGGCAAACGGATTTGCAGGTGTCAGTGTTTTAGGCACCAGCGGTGTCAACTCGTTCGATTTTAGCGGAATGACGCTGACCGGACTCGCGATGATCGACAGCTTGGCCGGAGCGGATACCATCGTGGGAAGCGACGATGACGATCTCATTCGCGTTGGAACTGGAAACGATTCGGTGGACGGTGGCGACGGAACCGATATTGTTCACTACGCCGGAACATTGGCGACCTATTCGATTGCACGAATTGGGGACGTTGTCGAAGTGAAAGATCTTGCAACCACCGTCAACGGAAACGACGGGACAGATTCGTTGCGAAACGTCGAGTTGCTGCGATTCTCAGATGGCGACTACAGTCTCGTTGTACCAACCAATGCTTCTCCGATTGCCTTACCGGATAGTCTTGCTGTTGGTGAAGATGACGGTCTCAGTACGATTCCGGTTCTAGAGAACGACTCCGATCCAGATATCGATGATGTGATATCGATTGTTTCGATCAATGGTGATGGATTGCTCGGCTCGGTTTCAATTTCAGCCGACGGGCTTGGTATCGACTATGAACTGGGAGATGCCTTCCAGTATTTGACCAACGGACAGACCGCGACCGACGTTTTCACTTACACGATTGAAGATCAAGCGGGTGAGCAAGCAACCGCCAGCGTTACTGTGACCATTACCGGTTCGAACGATGGACCCATCGCTGTGGACGATAGCGCGACGGCATACGAAGACGGAGCTCCAATCGCTATTGCCGTTCTGGCGAACGATTTGGATCCTGATGGGGGCGATAGCAAAAGGGTCGTCACCATTACGAGTGCTTCGTTGCAGGGCACGGCATCGGTGGCAACCGACGGAAGCGGTGTGAATTATTCTGTTGGCGGCGCATTCCAATCCTTGAAGGCGGGTGCCATCGCAACAGAAGGTTTTAGATATACTGTCCGCGATTCAACAGGATTAGAATCGACCGCGAATGTCGTCGTGACGATCATCGGCGTGAATGATAGACCGGTCGCGGCCAACGACAGTATGACAGTTTCGGACGCTCTTGTTTCGACGATCATTCCAGTCTTGGCGAATGATTTCGATGTCGACGCAGGTGACACTAAGCGAGTTGTTTCGGTGAATAGCGTTGGCGTGCGAGGAGTTGTGCAAGTTCCAACTGGTGGCACAGGCGTACTCTTTTATCCGAACAATGCATATGCGTATCTACGAGCGGGCGAAACGGCAATCGAAACGATAACCTACACCATGGCCGATAGCGCTGGTGAACAATCCACGGCCATGCTGGTTGTGACCGTGACCGGCAGTAATAGCGCTCCCGTTGCGGTCGGGGACGTTGCGACCATCTCTGAGAACGCTGGTCCGACGACCCTGGCCGTTCTCACCAACGATACGGATGTCGATTTGGGCGATACCAAGACGGTTATTTCAATATTCGGAGCCGGTACTCCTGGTGGCTGGGACTTGATTTGTATCTATGGTGTCTGTGCACCCATGGGATTTCCTGGTATCCCTGCCGTCAAGGGCACGATTGCCATCGCGCCGGACGGACAAGGCGTGATCTATTCACCCGGAAATGCTTTCCAGCATCTAAAAGCAGGTCAATCGGACACCGACCGATTCATGTACACGATGGCGGATGCGGCCGGCGCATCATCGAGCGCTTGGGTCACGCTGACGATTACCGGTGCCAACGATGCGCCGGTGGCAGCTCCCGATAGCTTAACGGTCGCCAAAAACGCCGCGCCCGTGACCATCAACGTCCTAGCAAACGACATCGATGTTGATTTGGGCGATACCAAGTCGGTGATCTCAATCAATGCGACGGGCTTACTTGGTAGCGCAACGGTTTCCACAAGTGGGAGCAGCGTCGTCTATTCGGTTGGCACCGCCTTCCTCGATCTCCTGCCGGGCCAAACCGCCACGGATACCTTTACGTACACGATGGTCGACTCGGCCGGAGCTCAATCGACGGCTTCCGTAGTTGTGCTCGTCAGCGGAACGAATTCAGCTCCCATTGCGGTCGCAGACATTGGTTCCGCCACTGAAAACGGCGCGCCCGTGACCATCGATGTCTTGTCGAACGATACCGACGAAGATGTCGGAGACACTAAGACGGTCGTTTCGGTCAATGGAACGGGACTTCAAGGAACAGTCTCGATCGTGCCTGGTGGAACGGGAGTCGTATACACCATTGGCAACGCTTTCCAAAGTTTGGCCTTGGGTGCTACAGCCACCGAGTCATTTACGTACACCATGCGGGATTCCGGTGGCGCTCAGTCGACCGCTACCGTGAATGTCACCGTAACCGGATTGAACGATAGCCCGATCGCCGTTGCAAACACTGCGACCGCGATCGAAGACGGAGCGCCGATCACCATCGACGTGCTAGCCAATGATTCGGACGTCGATCTGGGGGACACCAAGCAAGTCGTCTCAGTTCTTGGAACTGGATTGCAAGGATCCATCTCGGTCGCGCCAGGTGGCACAGGTGTTATCTACTCCGTCGGCGGCGCCTTTCAAATTTTGAAGGCCGGGGCGATTGCGACGGAAGTATTTAGTTACACGATGCGAGATGCCACCGGTGCTTCGGCGACCGCCAACGTTACTGTGACCATCACAGGAGTTAATGATACTCCCGTCGCAGTTGCAAATGCCTTCACCTTTACTGAAGATGCAACTGCGACGACGCTGGCCGTGCTCACCAACGACACCGATCCGGACATCGGTGATACCAAACGGGTTGTCTCCGTCAACACGACGGGCATGCTTGGGACAGTAACCGTTGCCACTAATGGTACGGGCTTGGTCTACAGTGCAAGCAATGCGTATCAACATCTCATCACGGGTCAGACCGCGACGGAGACGTTTACTTACACGATGGCAGATGCTGCTGGCGCTCTATCGACGGCATCCGTCACGCTGACCATCAATGGCGTAACGGACGGTCCTCGGGCGTTCAACGACGTTGCAGCAGCTCATGAAGATGGCGGACAGATCGTCATCAACGTGTTGGCCAACGACACCAATGATCTCAATCCTGGCGATCCACTCACCATTACGTCGATCAACGGTGCGGGACAGTATGCATCCATGACGCTGATTTTGATTTATGGAGTCGGCGTCGGCCAGTATAACCCCGGATTTCAGCGAATGCTCGGTCAAGCTTCCATCGCGCCCGATGGACGCAGCATCCTTTACACGCCGATGCAAAGCCTGAACGCGGGCGAAGTCGGCAACGACATGTTCAAATACACCATCACGGGAACCGGTGGTGGTGTTTCGACAGGAATCGTGACCGTCACGGTGACTGGGGCAAACGATGCGCCGATCTCAGCGAACGACAGCGTTACCATTCCAACGGACGCAGCTCCGACGACCATCGACGTTCTCGCCAACGATATGGACCCGGATAATCGCATCGACCCGCCACCCCCCGTTGCTACAGAGCTCGGTCCATGGGACGTAACACCAGCCGATACTCCTGATACTAAGACTGTCGTGGCCGTTAACACGAGCGGTCTGCAAGGTTCAGTAGTGATCTCGGCGGGCGGAACGAATGTTGTCTATACTGTCGGCGGCGCGCTATTAAACTTACCGTACGGAGCTTCCGCAACGGAAACCTTTACCTACACCATGCGAGACGGTGCCGGTGCCGAGTCCACGGCGACGGTCACGGTGAAAGTCAACGGCATCAATCATGCGCCGGTTGCCGCAGCGGATATGGCATCGGCAGTCGAGGATGGCGCTCCTGTCACCATCAATGTTTTGGCGAACGACACCGACGCAGATATCGCTGCCGGTGATAGCCTTGCAATACTAAGTGTCAACGGCACGGGACTTCAAGGATCCGTTCAGATCGTCGGTACCAACGTTGTATACTCGGTCGGAAGCGCATTCCAAAGCCTACGCGCTGGAGTGACTGTTACGGAAGTCTTTCGTTACACCGCGGTTGACCGCAGCGGGGCTACGGCAACGACTCAAGTCACCGTCACCGTGACGGGCGCTAACGATACGCCGGTAGCGGTAGCGAATTCTTTGTCGCTCTCCGAAGACGCGACACCGACGACGATTGCCGTATTGGCAAATGATACGGATATCGACATCGGAGATACCAAGTCCGTGTTGTCAGTCAATGGAGCTGGTCTGCAAGGTTCCGTCGCTATTGCCGCAGGCGGAACTGGCGTTATCTACACCGTTGGTAATGCGCTTCAAGCCTTGAATGCGGGCCAGTCGGCCACTGAGATATTTAGCTATACGATTGTCGATAGTGCTGGTGCTCAGTCTACAGCTACGGTTACCATCACGATCATCGGTGCCGATGAACCTGTAATTTATGTGAATCCGCCTGCGCCACCGACGGGTGCAATGGTTGGAACCGCCAACGATGATGTTATGGTCGGGACCGCCGCAGCCGACATTATTTATGGGCAACTCGGCGACGACGAGATCGATGGTGGCGGCGGCGACGATACGATCTTTGGCGGAGGAGGTCGCGATACTCTTATCGGCGGAGCCGGCAATGATATTCTGAGCGGTGGTGCCGACAGCGATGACCTGACTGGCGGGACCGGTGCCGACATTTTCAAATACTATTTGGTCTCCGAATCGACCGCCGCTGCCTCCGACAAGATCAAAGATTTCAAAGGCTCGGAGGGTGACAAGATCGATCTAAGTTTGATCGATGCCAACTACCTCGTCGGCGAGAACAATGCTTTTGTGATAAGTTCCAGCTTTACGATGGTCGCAGGGCAACTTGTCATCTCATCGATCAGTTCTGGGGTCTATTGGGTAAAGGGAGACGTCAACGGCGATGGCATAGCCGATTTGCAAATCGAAGTCCGATCGTCGGTAGCCTTGACGGTAAACGATTTTATTTTGTAGCGCGCGTCACGCGGAGCGTTCGCGGGCCTTGTGCCCGAGGAATATTACAGATTTGGTGCACTAGCACGCACAGCCTTTAGGACGTCAAACCTTTTGCGACCGGCCAGGGCAAGCTGCAATACTTTCCCGCGCGAAAATGCGAATCGTTTCAGGTGCTGGCTCGCCACGCAACCGTCGTTGTTCTGCAGTATTGGTTAACGTCGCGAAAACATCTTCGAGCGATGGTTCAATGTTTCGAGATGATCAACATCAATCTCAAATCGATGCGAACCGGGCGGAGTCACATCAGGTAACTGCTTCAGATCGGCGACCTAGCCAAGGACGAGTAGCTTGGATTGGTACAAGTACCCAACGTCCGTACAACGCTCCGCCTCGTCCATGTAATGCGTGGTGACGAGCAATGTAACGCCGGATGCCGAAAGCTCATAAAGCAAATCCCACAATTGCCGTCTCGCCACCGGATCAATACCGGCGGTCGGTTCATCAAGAAAGAGAACTTCCGGTTTATGAATCAGGGAGCAAGCCAAAGCCAATCGCTGTTTCCAACCACCGGAAAGGTTATGAACCCGGAGATTTTTTCCGATTGTGGCTGAAAGCGACTTGCAATTAGCAATCCGACCACTATCGAAAACAACAATAGTAGTATAAGTCGCCTCTTCAACGTCGCGGTCCTCAATTTTTTTGTTGACTAACCAAGTAAAACATTCTAACAAATTCCGCCTCTTGTGTTGGTGGCCGAATCGTTGCGTAGCTCACCTGCGTGCGTGGGATTTCCCTCGATGGCGTTTTCTCGCCTGTGGCGTTTTGTTCACGCGTTATTTCACAAATCGTTGATCAACACGTCGACATCTGGAACACTATTTGGTCGGGCTCAAGCGAGGATCGCCCTGCTCAGGACAGTGCCGTGATCCATAATTCGCATAGGACGACCAGTGATGTCGTCAACCGTCGACACGGGGTCCACTCCCAACAGTTGTAACATGGTTGCATAAAGATCACCGGGCGTACAAGCGTCTTGCACCGGTTCGTTCCCGGCCTCGTCGGTTTCGCCATAACAGGCTCCTTGGGCGAAACCGCCGCCTGCCACCAACACACTGAAGGAACGTGACCAGTGATCTCGGCCTGCTCCGTTGTTCACGGACGGGGTCCTTCCAAACTCGCCGGCAACACAAACTATCGTTTCATCCAACAATCCTCTGGACTTCAAGAAATCAAGCGATCCGGCGAGCGCCATGTCGAGTTGCGGCAGCAATTGTGTTCTCAATTGCGAAAAATTGTCGACGTGCGTATCCCAACCACTCAAGCCAACACTTACAAATCTTGCACCGGCTTCGAGCAGCCGACACGCGCGATATGCATTGCGGCCAAACGCTGATTGAATCCCGAAGTCCTTTGCGCTCGATTGTATGTCCGATTCCGAAATGTCGATCATGCGTCGGACAAGGTCCGATCGGAGTACGTCACTTGCATCGCTTCGCATCGCTTTCATGCTTTTCGAAATCCGATCGGACTCGGTGACATCAAAGGTACTATCTAACGCTTGCAGCAATTTTTCCTTTCGCACAAAGCGTGATGTCGTCACTTCACCGAGGCTCAATCCAACTGGCTGCTTGCCATCCTCCATTTCAAACGCATCATAGGCCGAACCAAGGTAGCCGGCTTTCATTTCCGATGACTTGCCAAACGCAACATACGATGGCACTTGCCTCGCCGGCGTAAGAATTCGCGACGCCAAGGACCCTATCGCGGGATAGCTCGTCGCGGCCGAAGGACTTCTCCCGGTTAACATCCATTGTGATCCAGGCCCATGTTCTGGCACACCATGGTGCATCGACCGAATGATCGTACAATTGTCCATGCACTTAGAAAGCCTTGGCATGTGTTCGCAAATCTGAATTCCAGGAACGTTGGTCGCAATGGGCTTGAACTCCCCTCGAACCTCAGACGGTGCATTAGGTTTCATATCCCACATATCGATCGTCGAGGGTGCTCCATCAAGCCACAGAAACAGAACCCTATTCGCAGGACGGGCGTGGTGCGCAATTGTTGTCGCTTCGGCGATGGATCTGGAAAACCAGGGCAAGCCAAGTGCCCCCAAGGATGCACCCATTCTTAGAACAGATCTTCGATTGAATCGTTTCATGGTTTTGACTTGATTAATGCAAAGTAACAAACTCTCGCGTATTGAACAAACTCCAAATGAAATCAGTGCACGCTTCGTTCAGCTCCGCCGAATTCGTGATGTAGCCCAATGTGATTTCAAGTTCTGCCGGTTTAGCTGGGCGACAAAGAATTTGCAAAAACTTTCCCTCAATCCAAGGACTCAACTCTTCTCGCTTTGGCAAATGGACTTTTACATACTCTTCGATTCGATGCAACAATTGTTCGTCCGACAATAGCAACATGGCTTGCCTGAGCGTTGGATCATTGCGACGATCACAATCGCAAACCGCTGTGCGGGGCCTGCGAGCAAAGACATCAAAGTAAGATTGCCACAGGCCGTCTTCGGACCGATAGGTTGCATTCGTTATTGCCTTGCCTGATTCGTTTTCTAATGCACACGAGATGCTATCCAAGATGGCGTCAGCCGAAAGTACTCGCATCGCAAACCGTGAATACGATTGCCCTTCATCGCTGGTGCTAACGTCAATCATAGATGAACGTTGCCATGCGTTGGATGTTAAGATGCAATGTTCCAACCAACGAATATCGAAATCATGTTCTATGAATTGTTTGGCTAACTCCTCTAACAATTCGGGATGGGATGGCGGATGAGCGGCAGAGAACGAATCGACCGGCTCCACCAATCCGCGTCCAAAACAATTCTCCCAAACTCGATTCACAAAGTTCCTTGCCAACAACCGTTTTCCGTCGGACAAGAGCCAATCCGCAAAAGCAATACGACGATCGTTTCCTTGAAGAATCATACTGCTTCCAAGGCTTCTCGGTAACAATGGTTCTTGTTTTCCAATGGATCGAAAATCGTTATCGTTCTTTGCCAAATAGACTTCACGGAACGAAGGTATCTTTTTCCGTTCGGCAAAATCGCCAGTTGACTTTCGTTGCTGTTCCAGTCTATCGAAAATCGTCTCACGCATTTCGGCCGATAAGCCGTAGCGAACCTGCGCAAAAATGTTAGCAAAGGCACGATAGTCGTTTTGTGTCCACCGATCAAAAGGATGTTTATGGCACTTGGCACATTCAATGCGAATGCCTAGAAACGCCGCGGACGTTCGCTCGGCAAGCGATTCGACCATGATATCTTCGTTGTCCGATGGACGCTTCCAATACGAGTCCATTAATCCTTTCTGTGGTTCGAAAGACTCGGTCGGATTGGATAACAATACCAATTGATCGAGGTATTCTGCGGCGCTTAGATTTTGTCGTGTCGTCGAAGTCAAAATCTCATGCACCATTTTGTCGTAGGCAGTATTTTTTTGAAATCGCTCGACAAACCAGGCATGCCACTGCTTTTCGATGTCAGCAGACGCTGTCGCCTTGCCCATGTCTCGACTGCCCAAAATTTCGCTCATTCGAGTCGCCCACTTGGCAGCGTGAAGCGGAGAGGATAGGAATTTGGCAACCATGCTCTCCCGTTTTTTCCTCTCCTGAGAAGCACAGAAGGTTTCTAAGGTCGCTTTGCTCGGCAACTGCCCGGTGGTGGTCAATGCGACGCGACGAAGAAAAGTATAATCGTCGCAAATCGGTGCCGAGACGGTTCCAAGATCATCCAGCTTGCTATCGATGAATGAGTCGACGCAATGATTCGATCTTGCACGTGGGTTGACCGATGTTCCCTCGAGTCGAATCGTGTTTGGTACGACAACGGATGCATTGGCAGACCAGCCCAGGTAGGTCGCGATGACATGCGTTTCACCCACTCTTTTTCTCTTGACCGTATATTGTTGCAATTCGGCGATGTTATCGTTTTGAACTCGCAGCACGGAGAACGAAGTAACATCCTTGCATTCGCCTGACGCGAAGGTTGCCATGACATTAATCTTGGCCGTGGATTCTTCGTCGGCCAGTAGTATCCTCGATGGGGTAACAACAAGTTGCGCCAGAGTATCTGCCTTTGCGCCCGAATCGATGTGTCGAATCCAATCGAGCAGTGTTTGGTATTCCCAGCCGCCTTTCTCGAATCGGACGCCACCTTCATGGTCTTCTTGTCCTGATGGTTTTTTAAGAATCAGACTGCGTTCGGGGTTTTTGACATCAACGCGATTCGAAGACTCGAGGATGGCTCGCAAATCGAATGCTTGATCGGCTCCGAACAAGCTCAATCGAAATCCACCCTGTCCACGTGCGTTGCCATGGCAAGACCCGGCGTTACAACCCAATTTCGTTAGCAATGGCTGAACATGATAATCGAATCGGACGGAGTCCTTTTCTTCATTGATATCACCCCTAGTCGTTCCGATGCGCGACATGCCAAGTAGCGCAAGAGCAAACGAAAACAATACGATCCAATGCACAATCGCGAAGCACCTACTATCAAGATTCAGGCTGACCATGATCGATACTTCTCGCTAATGGCCGGTTCCTGGTTCCCAGGCTCTGCGGCTCTGCCTGGGAACCCCATGAATTGCAGGCTCTGCCTGCCGTGGTAACGTTGAACGCGTCGACCGCGGGAGGCAGAGCCTCCATAACAGTGCGTTCCAAGGCAGAGCCTGGGAACGAGAGTATATGTACCGGCGATCAGCGAGAAGTGTCCCATAATATTGTAATTGTTTTCCTGAAATCTCTCTGGGTCCTTGAGTCCTCGAAGCGCGAGGTGCGTGCCACCCTGCTAATTGCGTCGCCAAAATGTCAGCTTTTACTTCTTTGTAAGCTGAATGGTGATTTCTTTGGTTTCTCCTTCTGCGAGCTTCAGGTTTTGGGTTTCGGCGCCATAGCCATCTCGCTTCGCCGTGACACCGAATTCGATGTCGGGTAGTAGGCTTCCGGATCGCCAACGTTTGTCCGGTTGTTTTTCAAAGTTTACATCTCCTCCGTAAGTATATCGATCAGCTGGTTCGTCATCTTTGTAACGAAGTTCGGGCACTCCCTCCGTGGTCGTGCTGCCGTTTTCGTCAATGACTTTTACTAAGAGAATCGGTGCTTCATAGC
>JBEBHM010000273.1:0-10178 GCA_040080875.1 Pirellula sp. | reverse complement strand
TCACAAGATCCACTACATCGAATTTTAATCTGGACAGAGCACTAGCTCACGTTTTGATTCGTTCGCGATGCTTGCGACTAGTTGCGGTCGACGTTGGTTTTGCAATTAGCGTCATTGTGAATAGAAGGTTACAATGCGTAGGCAACTTAGCCTGCCTGTACACCTTCTATCCCAATCGACATGCGTCACCCTATCCGTTCCTCGTTGCAATTCTTGGCAGCACCCAACTTCGTACGACAGCGCAATTGTGGCGACTTTTGCTCCGCAAAATCGGCTACGGGCAATTTAGCGGCAGTCTCAATGCCGTCGTGCGCTGTCGCATTAGTTTGGTTGTTTGCGTCGCTCTTCATCGGAGTTTTCCACCTCGGGAATGCCTATTCGCAAACACCAGCGATACTTGACGACGTGGGTGAGCCAGCGAAAGTAGAGACTTGGTTTAGTTGGATCGACAACCCCAATCAACAATTTCGAACCCATCTTCGCATCCGCAGGTTAGCTGACGGATCGGTTCAATCGGCCACGCTTAGCACGGACCTATTGCCCAAGCAATCTCCTTTGGCGGGCGTCCGAGCCGTACCCAATGGAGCTTGGCAATTTCAAGTTCTAGATCAAGGATCCAAGTCGCCCCTCTTTTCCTTTCAAGGAACACAATCGTCTCCCGACACGGTGACTGGTTTTCTCGAACAGGCAAACCAACAGCTCCCACTTGAGTTTAAACGGCTTGCCTCGGAACCAAACGAATCACCAACGCAACTCGGCGCGAATCTTGTCTGGCTTGGAACTTCCGAAGAAGTGGACAAGCCCGAGGAATATAGGATTCGAGTTTACAACACGCCACCTTACGCCATGGAGGGAAAGCCACGAATCCTGTTTGATTATATGTCGAAAGGGATGATTGGCATCCCAGCTACTTTTACGCAAAACGCAGACAAAGCCTCGTTCGAAATTGCAAAAGCAGATGTTCGATCGCGATATGTGGCTCGACTCAGCCCAGATGGTACAGAATTTGTCGGCACCCTGAATGACGGCAAGGAAGTCATCCCTTTGGCTCTCAAGAAATGGAAAGAACCATCTGCATCCCCTAAGAACACCAACTCTGGAGCCAAGGCCGATCAAATTGCGCCGGCCGAAAAAAACAAAAAGTTAGAACCGAGCCAAACTGTCCGGCCAGAATCTCCACCGAAACCAACTCGCAAGCTTGCATCCTCAGAGTTTTTCGAAGAACGACCATTTGAAGTCATCTATGGAGGTTCAAAACAAAAGACCAAGACTCATCCAGCAGGGTTCGCAGGCATTAAGATCTCTGGCATTGTGACCGTCCCTCGCAGTAAGTCCGAAAAGCCCGTTCGTTATCCTGCGGTCGTCATGGTAACGGGCAGTGGCCCACAAGATTGCGACGAGACGATTGGAAGTCACAAACCCTTCGCGACGATTGCGCACTTTCTCGCAGAGAATGGTATCGTGTCACTGCGATACGACGATCGCGGGATAGGCTCCGAGTCTGTCGATTTTTTTTCATTCACAACCGAAGATTTCACCAAGGATGCGATCGCAGTTTGGAAGCATGCCAAGACCATGGAGGAAGTCGATCCTCTTCGAGTCGGAATACTTGGGCATAGCGAGGGCGGGACTGTTGGCACCATGGCGGCCGCCTGGGAACCTGGAATCGCATTCTTGATCTTGTTGGCCCCTCATGGACTCAACGGTTCCGATCTCTCTCTTTCGCAGATCGACCGAGTCTCTGAACTGCAAGGCCTGCAACCCGAGGACCGAGTAACAACAAACTCGCTTCAAGCCGAATTGCAATCGCTCGCCATGGGATACATGTCGAATGAAGAAGCCTATCCTTTGCTGATTCGCGAAGCAGTGAATCGGAATTGGGAAGGGCTCAAGAAGATCGCACTTGCTCAAAATGCCAAGGCGGATTTGAGTCAAATCAAACAAGGGCTTATCGATCAAATTGCAGAAAAATTCCAGCAATTGCGTCAACCATGGTATCGGTTTTTCATGTCCTACGATCCAACGACAAACTGGATGCTCATGCGTAGCCCAACCTTGGCGATCTGGGGCGCCAACGACACCCAAGTGTTGGCCGAAATCAATAAACAACGTATCTCAAATATCATCAAACGAAATTTGGGGCTCGATGCCAAACTCGAAATTCTGCCGGGCCTCAACCACTTGTTGCAAACAAGCAAAACTGGATTGCCGGACGAGTATGATCAAATTGCTGAACCCATCTCCCCCCTAGCGCTCAGCCGAATTGCAAGTTGGGCAGAAGAGAGGGGCCTGATCGACAACGTCAAGAAGTAGTCAAAGCTCGGAGGACGGTTGCGAAGATTCAAGTACCAACGGCTTTCGGCCGTGGCGTTGCCGAATCCAGTTGACACCTTGCAGCACTGGCTTGATCTGAATCAGTTTGCGCTCCCATTTCCGTTTACCGGGGAAATCGATCAGCATCAGCCCAATGAGGATGGTCAAGAGTCCTTGTCCAGGCAAGACCAGCATCGCGACTCCAGCAATGAGTAGACATAATCCCAACAAATTCTTGGTGACCACGAGAGCCAAGTGGATGGCTGGATGTTGTGAAGGCCAATCGCGAACCGGCCTCCGAATGAAATAATCATCGGGTAACCGTACAATCACGATGGGCAAAATCATTAGGGAGCCGAAAAACATCAACAAGCAAACCGTCGGGACTATCCAAAACAAAATGCATCCATCCTTAGTTTGTAGGCACGGATTGTTTCCGATGCGGTTATTCGCTTGACCACCCATAGTGGCTTAACTACATTGCAAACCAATCACACGCGCTGGTGTTACAAGTTAGCTTAATGGATGGAGATCGGAATGCGAATCTTGCGCAAAATTGTCCTGCAATTCTGTTTCCTAGGATGTCTAGTGTCGTCGCTGGGGCGTATTCACGCGGATATCGTAACCAACACGTTTACGGGTGTGATTACTCTGGTCAATTCAGGTGGCCAAGGGGGAACGTCGATCGGTTCGGCGGATGGGATATCGGTCGGAACTCCATTTACGGCGACCTTTTCCTATCAGACCAACAGTTCGAGTGCCGATTTCGATATTACGACATCCCAAGGATTATTTTTCATTTCTCCGACGGTTGAGACCTTCTTGACTATGAGTGTAGGGGGCAAAGTCTTTGA
Organism: Pirellula sp.; assembly: GCA_040080875.1. Classification (GTDB taxonomy): domain Bacteria; phylum Planctomycetota; class Planctomycetia; order Pirellulales; family Pirellulaceae; genus JBKCUI01. The sequence goes on along the minus strand of JBEBHM010000273.1, from coordinate 7,011 downwards.
AAAATCGGCAACGGGCAATTTGACCGTACAAACTTTCAACAATATTGCTTCCGCTCTTTCGCCCAACACAGACCTTCTTTCGCTTGCAGCCATAGGCCCGACTCTGCCAACAGGATGGTCCGTGGCAAATCCGACCACCGCGATTTCACGTCTGACATTCTTTGATGCGTTAGGGCTAGCGATGGCATCGGACGCACTTCCCAACACGTTTTCGCCAAATTGGTCTCTCGGGGTATTCAGTCAACAGTTCAACGATTCTGTCACGACTCCTTCGGGGACTATTTCCCAGTTGTATTTCGAGGGCAGCCTCAACTTGGTAGCCGTCCCTGAGCCCGCATCGTGGGCATGCATTGCAATGGCTATCGGTTGCATTGCCATAGCAAGGCGTTTCCTCAACTTTTGGTCTGGTAGACTGCCAGCCAGTGCAGCGAGTTAAAGCACAGAGAAACACTCTCCCGCCCAGCCACGGGCCGATTTTGCTCAAAGGCAATTTAGGGAAAATCACGTTTCCCGTGAAGCATCCAACCGATGGGCGTGTATCGGACAAATACCAGGTACGTTGCCCAGCAAGGAATCATGGTACCCACGATTACGGCGGCCAATTTCCACACAAGTGGCCAATTCACGGGTATCAACAGTGTCTGAAGGAATACCACGATGGGCAAGTGGATGAGGTACACCCAATAGGAGGAGTCCGCAATAAATCTAAGCCAAGGGCTTTGGTAAGCCAAAAAACGTTGGCCCAGCAACAGAGTCCCCAAGGTAAGCAACGCGGATAAATAGGCGGTTAGAATTGCCTCAACCCAGGCTCGCCAATTCAACCAAGGCGCATTTTTGGCCATTTTTGCCTCGATGACACTTAAATCCAACACTGGCATAAGCGAGTAATAAGGGATGAACAAAGCGAGGCTGGCAATCGCGATATGCCAAATGTACGGTTGCCATGCGTGCAGAATACACTCTCTACCCAATAGCAGCCAACCAGCAACAAAGTACGTCCCGTAGAACACAAACGGCCACCACTTCGGAACGAAGGATTCGGGCGCGGGAAGCGGAACGCCTGCGGCAAGCACTCCGGGTACAAGGACCATCGGACACAACCACCACAATTTGGAGAGCCTAAGAGAAACACATGGGCAATTCCATTTCAAGCCGCTAATGAACGCGCCCGTCGCAGAAAAGAAAAGTAAATAGTAGAGAAACCACAGATGCATTGTCGTTAACGGCGGCGGATCTGTGGAGGCGGATTTATTCTTGGCCGCGGTCGCGATCAAACTCATGAGTCCTCGGGGTTCATCGACATAGGAAATCGCAAAGACGATGACGACGGTCATAGCCGCGAGCAGGAACGGATAAAAAAGGATAAAGGGAACGACAATCCGAATGCATCGATTCCAAACGAATTTTCGAATGCCCTGCCGCTCGATGACCAACTTGGCAAAGTAGCCGGATAGTAGAAAAAACAGTCCCATCCGGAACAGATGAATCAACCAGATACTCATATCGACCGCGACACTCGACTGCGGATCGGTTGCCAGCCAGACAGACTGCGCTGGCCTCGCATATCCCAACCCAGCATGCAGCAGCACGCCAAGCAACATCGCGATGGCTCGCAAATTGTCGAGGTAGTGAATCCGCCCGGATTGTGCTCGCGTTTGCATTACCTCAGACGCGCCGGATGTTGCTCGCATCGTGTTGTCAGTTTCTATGGCTAAACCAGACATCAGACCAGGTCGCGTTTGCGAGTTTGCATGATGAATGCAAGCGTGAGTGATACCATAATGATCAGAAATTCGATCAACATGATCTGAAGGACTACCGAGGGCCAGGCAAGAACACCGCTCTTGGTAATCTCGGCTATTTCAGGGATAGCAAACAATTTCATCAAGAATACGTTGAGGCACACGTTGCAAGCGACCATGACACAGATCGTCCAACCCACGGATTCTGAGACTACAGCGGTAACCAACTGCAGAGTGAAACCACTCAGGAGGAACAGGAAAATGGCGGGCAACACAACAATGGATCCTTGCTTGGCCCACGGAAGCACAAATGAGGAAATGATGGTACAGGTAAGCATCAAGGTCCACGGAATCATATAGGTAGTCAGTACAACCGAGATCTTTCCGATCGAATAGTCCAGCAAACTCACGGGCAGACTCATCACAAACAAACGTGTCTGGTCAGTCGACTCCGATAGTAATTGGAGGCCAATGAAGTGAATCCCCGCCGCAATAGCAACGGTCAATATAAGAATGAAGCCGAGAAACGAAACCGTTGAATCGGGAACGCATGTCAAAGCGGATGCCGCCATGCCGGCCGCGAAGTAGGCGAACAAGAATCTACGACTTAGGAACAGATCTTTAAGGAACAAGATTCGAATAGCTTGAAAATTCATGATTGGCTCCCTTCACGTCCACGCATTACAACACTCACAAAAATCTCCTCCAGCGTCATCGGTTCAATGGTTTCCAGCGTTGCTCCGGAAGCTCGAAGGCGTTCCGAGAGATCTTCTTGAAATTGGTCGGTCGACAAAACTCGCAGTGATCGAAACGTTGATTCCAGTCGCAAACCATCAACCGTCGGAACCGACCATGAATCGGAGGCATGAAGCGTGATGCGTTTCCACTTTTCGATAAAGTCATAGCGATTGTTCGATGCAATTACCTGCCCACGATCGATGAACGTGATCGAGTCACTGATTTGTTCGACGTCTTGGGTGTTATGGGACGAATACAATATCGTACGCTCAGGGTCTTCCACCACTCGCATCAATTCGGCGATCACTTCGTGCTTGGCGACGGGATCAAGTCCGTTGGTCGGTTCGTCAAGTATCAGAAGCTTGGGACGCCTAGCGAGGATTAGCAACAACATCGCCTTGACCCGCTGACCATGCGATAATCCCTTTACCAGTTGGCGATCAATCAACCCAAAACGCTCCATCAATTGCCCCGCGTACACATCATCCCAAGTCGGATAGAGCGAACGTACGAACTGCATGTGCCATCGGATCGATTCAGGCTTATAGAGCCTCATATCCTCCGCAAAGTAACCGATGTCTTGCTTCGCAGCAGCGTCGCTCGACGATATGGGCTTGTCGAGTACCGTGACCGAACCTCGATCAGGCTGTATCAATCCCATGAGGATGCGCATCGTAGTTGACTTGCCAGCGCCATTGGGGCCGATCAATCCCGCGACGGTTCCACGCTCGAGGGAAAGATGAATATCCTTGAGCGCAAAATGCTTGTACGACTTGCAGACACCTCGAAGCGAAATGGCAAGGTTCGTTGGTGCTACCGTTTCGATCTCAGTGGTCATGGAGTCCCCTTTTGTGCTCGTTCTATGGCTTCAGCGAATCGCTTTTGCATTTCAGTTTTTGATTTACCCAGCAATAGTCCAAGGCTCGCCGCATGCTCCAAATGGTCACGTAGTTCTTGCTCCTGAATCGAAGCCTGCAGCCCCGGACGATCTGCCACGAATGAGCCCTTGCCCTGCCGCGTGAATATCACACCTTCGCGTTCAAGTTCGAGGTAGGCTCGCTTGATCGTGATGACGCTAATCTTGAGATCCGAAGCCAGTTGTCGAATGGACGGCAGTTCGGAACCAGGCGGTAAATCCCCCACGGCCACTCGCCGTTTCACTTGCTCGATAATCTGCAGGTAAAGCGGGCGCGGATCGCCATGGGTGATGGTTATCCAACTGTGCATTATCATATACACAGTATATACACTAGGTTCTCGTACGCCAAGTCAGAACATTTGGAAATGTGTAAATATTTTTCGACGATCGAACCATAGTCGCGATACGGTAGAATGGGACGCAGCTCCATGAACATTCTTTTGTCTACAGTTCTTTGGTCCTTGGATCTGTTCGGCGAACAACGCGAATCGGCAATAGAATGAATTGTCAAAAGGATAAAGAAGAGAGCCCCTCTACCTTTAGCTTCCGTTTTGGAAATTAGGAACTTGATTGATGAAAACGTTCGTTGCCTGGCTACTGTTTTCGAGCTTGATGTTGACCGGATGGTCAGGAGCGGACGAGCCGTTCCTTGAGAAACAAGATCTATTCCAAGTTGGCGAAGATCCGGCGTTCAATATCTATCACATCCCAGGAATCGTGGTGACATCCAAGGGGACGGTGCTGGCTTGGTGCGAGGCAAGAAAACAACCAGCCGGAGTCAGCGACTGGGACGACATTCGCATCCTCTTGCGACGCAGCACGGATGACGGACGCACTTGGAGCAAACCGACGAGCATCGTTGACGTCCCTGGACCAAAGACTAAGAATCCGTTTGCGATGCGTTTGAAAAACGTCGACCCCAATTCGGTGACCTACAACAATCCGGTTCTCATTGCGGGGCGAGACGGCACCGTCCATATGCTCTTTTGCCTTGAGTACATGCGAGTCTTCTATCAACGCAGCGATGACGATGGAATTTCGTGGAGCACACCTGTCGAGATCACGGACGCGTTTGAGCCATTCCGGAAACAGTATCCCTGGACAGTTCTTGCGACGGGCCCCAACCATAGTATTCAGCTTGCTAGCGGTCGACTGATCGTGCCGGTCTGGTTGTCGACTGGAACCGGCGGCAATGCGCATCGTCCCAGCGTCACCGCCGTCGTCTACAGCGACGACGCAGGTCGAACTTGGAAGGCGGGTGAGATAGCCGTGCCTTGTAACGATGATTGGATCAATCCCAACGAAACGGTCGCCATCGAATTGGCCGATGGTCGCGTGATGCTCAACGTTCGCAACGAATCGAAACGTCATCGGCGCCTCGTGACTTTCAGTCCAGATGGCGCCACGGCCTGGAGCACACCCAAGTACGACGAAGCGCTTCTCGAACCAATCTGCATGGCAGGCATTGTTCGTTACAACCACAACGGTCAGAATTTGATCCTGTTTTCAAACCCACACAACCTCGATCGAGCAAACGGTGTTGCAGAACCGGGCAAAAGCCGCGATCGAAAAAATGTGAGCGTCAAGATTAGCCGCGACGAAGGGCAATCATGGATATTGAGCAGGACGATCGAGGCCGGTCCGAGCATGTATTCGGATTTGGCCGTCACTAGCCAAGGCACGATACTTTGTTTTTACGGACGTGGTAGCAAGCCAGGATTCGCTGGTGCGGGTTTGACCCTCGCGAGGTTCAACCTTGAATGGCTGCAGTCCTCGCCCTGAACAAAAGCTGTACGCTGCATCGACTTTCTGCTGCCTCGATCCGATGACCTCGGTGAACGGCGACTGCCGCGCGTGGTATGATGCTATTCAAGCGCCAAAGGAATCCAATTTAGCTACCGAAGGGCCAACTATGTTTGCACCAAATCGATCAGAGGAACCGTCAGAGGAACCGTCAAAGGAATTACCCATTCAAGTTGACCGCGACGCATCGCAGGACCAACGTAGAACATTTTTCAAGCAGGCCGTTGCAGGCATCGCTGGCCTTTCGCTGATTTCATCAGATCGATCGACGGCCCAACAGCCTCGCGAAACCTACGGTACCCCGTCGCACCGCGTGCAAGGCCAACCTCCACGTATCAAAACCAAACTTCGAATCACGAAACTGGAAACCATGCTGGTCAAACCGCGCTGGTTGTTTCTGAAGGTTCATACGGATGAAGGGATCGTGGGTTGGGGCGAACCGATTACTGAGGGGCGAGCGAAAACATGCGCTATGGCGGTCGAGGAAATCGCACCTTACTTGATCGGAAAAGATCCTCGAAACATTATCCATCATTGGCAGGCGATCTATCGGCATGCGTTCTATCGGGGAGGCCCTATCCTGACGAGTGCCTTGAGCGGGATCGAGCAAGCACTTTGGGACATTAAAGGCAAATTCATGGGAGTGCCCGTTTATGAATTGTTGGGAGGACCGACCCGCGATCGCGTTCGAGTCTATGCGCACGTGAGCAACGATCCAGAGCGACTCAAGGCCAAGAAGGCAGAGGGATTTACTGCATTCAAAACGGGAGTCCTCAACAGTACCAAGTCAGGTGTCGTGGCCCCGAAAGAATTCATCTCTGCCGCTGCAGATGCATTTGCCGCGCTACGGCAAGCGGGCGGGGATCAAATCGACATCGGCATCGACTTTCATGGTGCTATCAGTCCACAAAACGCCAAACTCCTCATCAAGGCTTTGGAGCCATTTCAACCTATGTTCATCGAAGAACCCATCCAATGTCAGGATGTGGATGGGATGGCCGAGATCGCGAGGGGAACGCATTTGCCCATCGCCACGGGCGAGCGACTCTTCACGAAATGGGCGTTCCGAGAAGTGTTGGAGAAGCGAGCGGCAACGATTTTGCAACCTGACCTTTGCCACTGTGGAGGTATTATGGAGGCGCGATTGATCGCAGGCATGGCAGAAGCGTTCTACGCTACCATGGCTCCCCACAATCCGCTCGGACCTATCTCGCTTGCCTGTGGGTTGCAATTGGCTGCTTCGATTCCAAATTTCTTGTGTCAAGAACAAGTCAGCTTGGGGGACGGCTACCTGAAGAAGCCATTCCAAGTCGAACAAGGACACATCGCGTTGCCTGATGGTCCAGGACTTGGAATCGAAGTTGACGAAAACTTGCTCGCCGACAAGATCGGACACGATTGGCGCAACTCAGAAACTTACGCCGAAGATGGCTCCGTCATCGATTGGTAGATTGGTAGTCACCCCTCACCCCACACCCTTCACCCTTCACACTTCAAACTTCACACTTCAAACTTCAAACTTCAAACTTCAAACTTCAAACTTCAAACTTCAAACTTCAAACTTCCACCCCCTTCCATGAAATCAACATTTGCTTTTTTCCTGTTGCTAATTGCGACAGCTTGTTTTGCCGATGACACTTCGTTCGGTAAAGCAACGGCTCCTCGGCGAACATCGCTATGGAACGGACCGGCGCCGGCTGGAGATGGAGCAACGGATCCTGCCAATGCTTGGATTACGGTGCATCACCCCAAGGTTGCTGCCAACGGCACTGCGATTGTGATATGTCCTGGCGGAGGGTACGGTGGTCT
>JBEBHM010000996.1:0-2704 GCA_040080875.1 Pirellula sp. | reverse complement strand
TTCTGGACTGGGGATCTGCCCAAACGCAGGTAGACCGGGGAATAAACAAAGGAATATTGCGACGAATCGTGGATTGAAGAAATGCATAGGTCCATTCGGGTGCGAACGGGATTATTCGGAGGGCGGCTTATAGGGTCAGCCGATAGGCAAATCCAACCGCGAGGGGCAGCTTGCGTATGACTCCATGATAGCTGGAAATCCAGGAACTGGAACCAATTAGTTCCTCATACGAGCCGAGATGCGGTCTTAACCAAACATCGAAGTTCGCTTTCGACCCGCAGAAAAATGCCTGGCCAGTCACCGTGCGAACTCTGCCGAAAAATACGAACGGTAGGATACCAAGGGGAATCGTCTCGATGCATCAGCCATCGCCAATCTGGCACAAAAGAGCACAGCAGCCAGGTTTTGACTCCTAACGCTCCAGCCAAATGGACGGGTGCGGAATCGCCCGAAATCACCAAATCAAGACACTGCATCAATGCTGAAGTGTCCAGAAATGCGCCGTCTCGGTCTAATTCGTGGCCAAAATCCGTCACTTGAAATTGGTCTCGAACCGATGTAATGTCTTGGCTTGCCTCATCAGGATAAAGGCTAATTAACTCAACACCAGGAATTCGGCTCAGGGCTGCGAAATTGGCTAGCGGAATCGTTCGATCCTTGTTTCGTCGGTAGGTCGGATTGCCTCGCCATGCAATCCCGATTCGAAAGGCCGGTCGACTCGACAGTCGTGATCTCCATCGTTCCATGCGATCTTGGTCGGCAAATAGATAGGGAACATCGCATGGAACGGAATCGGGGGTTGTTCGAAAAACGGCCGGCAAACTCAGCATTGGGATCTGATAATCGAAGTGCGGTACTTCGTCCCCCGACGCGACGAGATGATCCATGTCATTGCTGGAGCTGATCACAGGAATCAACTGACGAGGAACTTCCACGATCACGTTCTTGACTCGGGCCTTTACGAGCCGAATATATCGACAAAACTGAATCGTATCTCCCAAGCCCTGCTCCGCATGCACCAATAAAGTTTGGTCCGTCAACGGCTCGCCTTGCCATTGCGGTTGCGCGCATTTACGCACAGGGTAGCTTTCGACTTTTAATCTCCATTCGTGCTCTTGAAATCCTTCGTCCCATGCGCCTTGGACCAACAGGATGATCGCAAGGTTGTGGTGTGCCTGTGCTAGATTCCGATCCTTTTCAGTCGACTCTCGGCTGGTCCTCAGAGCTTCTTCTAGATGTCCGTATTCGTAGAACACGGAGCCTAGTCCCATCAGGCAATTCGCATTGTTAGGATCGAGACTCAACGATTGTTGGAAATGGAACTTTGCCTGGGGCAGTTGGCGTTGATCGGAATAAAGAGTTCCTAGGTTGAGATGAGCCTTTGCGTTGTGTGGCTCCAATTCGATCGCTCGAAGAAGATTTCGTTCTGCCTCTTCGAATTGTTTTAGTTCACGCTGCGCGTTCCCCAAGTTCGCAAGAACGGTTGCGGACGTCGGGGCCAAGGAGGCAGCTTTTTCTAAAATCTTCGCAGCATCCCCATAGCGTTTCTCATCTCCGAGCAAGACTCCCATCCCAAGCAACGCGCCCACTGAATTGGGGTCTAGTCCAAGCGCGGTTTGAAGACAACGACGAGCTTCTGGTGCGTCTCCCCTCTCGCGATAGATCATGCTGAGAGATATCCACGACGGCGAATGCCGAGGATCGATTCGGAGTGCACTCTGCAGGAATTCGACGGCGAGCTGAGAGTTCCCGAGCGACGCATGAACAGCAGACAAATTGGAAAGGATGGATAAGTTGTGCGGATCAAGTGCGAGCCCTCGTAGAAGTACTTCGCGGGCTTCGTCAAATTTATTCTGATTGCGCAATGCGATGCCGAGATTGCGATATGCATCTGCTAAGTTTGGGTCGGCGACAACCGCTTGTCGGAAGGCGTGCTCGGCTCTCGACTCGTCCCCCATCCAACCGTAAGAAATCCCTTGGTAGTTCCACGTTTCTGCTTGCCGAAAACGAAGCCCCCTCGCCCGATCGAAGTAGAACAACGACTCACGGAGTTTTTTTTGCTTCAGGCAAACCAAGCCCAATCGAAACCATCCTTCGGCCCACCCGGAATGGGATGCCACGATCTGTAGGTAGAACCGTTCGGCGCTCGGCAGGTCACCTACTCGTTCAAGCGATAACCCTTGATCGAGAACGTGGGCAAACTCGCGCTCAATCGTCACGGTTTCTCCGAGTGCAATCTAAAATCATCGAAACCAATATGCCCCCAGGGATCTTGATTGTGGTCGACGACACGAATTCGAACCGCAGTGCCTTTCCATGCACTCAGGTCTGCCACTTCACGCCGCATCGTTTCCGTTTCAGTCCCCGTTGCCGTATGGAGTACCTTGCCCGATTGCTCGCTGATAATCTCCACGCAGGTGTTCGACGATTTTCCGCCGGAAACGAGAAAACTTGCCCAAGCATGCGTAAGAATGAATGGACGACTGATCGTTTCTCCGATCAACTTGTCATTCCCACCCGCGAATGTACCTAACCAAAACTTGCCTTGATGTTTTGATTCCACGTCATTCGCTGATGGCTTGGAAGCGTCGGATGTCGACGGCAGTTTCGCGGCGATCGAACCGCGAGCTTCCCAATCGGATAGGTCTCCTGACTCAAAATCCAAATTCATGGGACGATCATTGCTGAGAGCCGGTCGAAATCC
>JBEBHM010000995.1:0-2708 GCA_040080875.1 Pirellula sp. | reverse complement strand
AGCGAACTTGGCAACCTGGATGGATCAACGCCAACCGTTTGCGTGAAGCCTGACATCACCTCGACATACTCTTTGAAGTTGCCTCGATGATGCTGAACACATTGCTCAACAAGCTGGTCTCGATCAGTTTGTGGCATGGCCCGCAGTGTTTCGTAGCCTTTACGGAGCTTAGAAATCACATGCCGGACCACTTCCTTCGCTGGAGTCGCCACATGACAATCTCGATCAATAATTTGCTTAATGATCGGATGGACCGAATCCGCTATAGGCGGTTCTGGAGTCGTTTCTTCCCAAGGTGGTGAACCATCTTGGGTTGCATCAGCTCCATCGCAGTTATGTCGCTGGCAATTGGGACAAACGCCAAGATGCGTCTCCCAAATACCAAGTCCTTGTTTCTTGACCTCTTGGATATTTGTCCAATCAGTCGGAAATGATGCGACGCCGTCAAAGTCGTTGCGATCGCAGTGGCAACAGCCTAAACGAAGGAGGCCACCCAAGGTGGCCTCACTTCGTTTCTGATTTTTATCGTGAATTGGTTCACTCATTTGGTCACCTTATCTCGATGTGTTGGACAACCATGGGCTTTCAGTTCGCGGTAATGGGCATCTGGAAGCAACGGTAGTCGCCATAGCGCTACGTTTACCGTCCGATCCATTCCACCGCCCGATCGCGGCCTATCTTGCCAGCACCAAAAGCGGTCTTCTTCCTCGCCAATCAATTCAAGTCCCTCAAGGTCCTTGATTTTGATCGTGTGGAATGGTCCGCCCGAAGTGCTCATCTCCATAGCCTTCATTACGTCTGGGGGACCGTAGTCCGGCCCCCAGAATGTATTCACTTGATGCCGGGGAGCAACGTATAGCTCCTCCCCTACTTCAATCCACTGGCAGTTCTCGCAGACGCGCAATTTCTCGCCGTCTTTGAGCGCGTACCACTCACTGAATTCCACGATGATTAGATCACCAGGAATTGGAATAAAACGTTTCATCAGATCCTCCATAAAGTTAAGCACAATGACCACACGAAATATGCTCAGACATCGTTTGGAAACGATCCCGAGCGACATGACAGAACCCATCCCCATCGAAGTCACCAGCGCAGACGGCCTTGATCAACTCAAAAGCTCCCTGTTCCGTACACCACGAAAACGTGATGCTCTCGATTTGGATGAGTTCAGGACAATCACGAGTAGCGCGAAGAATCGCGTACTCTTGAGCGCCATCCGCTGACGTTGCGTCGTTAGCGAAGATGTAGCCCTTCAGTTCAAAAGCTTGGCAACAAGTCCACGTTACGTGCGACAACTTGCAGGCCAACCGTTCAGCACCATCGATCGCCTGAAGACTCCAGGTGCGATTTCTATGCAACATGGGCCACCTCCTTGGATTCAGTCGCAACTTCTTCCAATTCGGTCAGAATCTTCGAAGCGATATTTCGAATGAGCTCAAGCGATTGCATCAGCACCTTCTCGTCACCGCTCCAGAGCTGGATGTAGTCGCTTGCCTTGGTCGAGCATTCAAGCTCAACCGCTCGGCAGACAACGTACGCCACGGATTCCGCTTCTGTTTCGCGAATTACCTTGCTGGTTGATTCACGCCGGTCACCCCAGTGCAAAAGCTCATGAGCAAGCTCGTGAACCATCGTTGAGAAGATTTGCGGCTTGGGCCGAGTCGAGTTGATCGTGATTTTGCCCCATTCCGACATGCCATTGGCATCGAAGGGCAGACTATCAACGTATTCAACTGCGATCCCTTTATCGCGAATGATCGCTTCAAGCTTTTCGATCTTGTCGCCAGGATCACCACATGCGTGATCTCCGATCGGCGGCGAGGAAACATCAGTAGGTACTGGACATCGGTCAGGAAGTACCCCCACAAGCTGGATCCCGACGACTCTTCCTTATAAGCCGTGTGCATCAGGTTGGTGCCGTGAATGTCCAGGTTTTTGGGGTTTGCAAAATCGTATTCCGCGATTCGCTTATTGCCGACATCGAATCTTTGGCATACTTTGGCGGAATTCACGAGACCGTTGATGGATTCCAGCGATCTTTGTCGAGACGATTCCCGTTTGGCATTTACTATACCGTTGATGGCGAATTCGTGACTGTGGTTGCTATTCTCGATCTTCGACGTGAGCCACTTTGGATACGTGACTTGCTCGAAGACAGCAAATAGGCAGAACCAACGATTGCACGCAAGCGGCGGATCGGCCGCTCCGCGAATGGATGCGTCTTCTGCTGCCGCTGGGTGATCGTATAGAGTTCCGATCAGCAAACTCTAAGTGATGATGCGTAAGTAGGTTTACCCGTACAGGCGATTGGCCTCGGCGTGATCGATCTTGCGAACCTTGATGCGACCGCCGGACAATGCCTCGCCATTGGGATCGACATAAACTCGGCCAGTTTTCCCAGGCTTAACACTCATGACGTGAATGTTAAAGATAAACGCCTGATCCGTCTTGGCCTTGAACCAATGCACGTTGTCCTTGACGTCCGTGACCGTTGAGCAACCACCTGGGCCGAATTCGCGGTCAATCGTTGGCGTAATGATCATGTGCTCTTTGGTATCTCCGATCCGATCGTAATGTCGGCCATGGAAGTCACCCTTGAGGATCAAGAACGCGGTCGCCATATTATCGTGACCATGCGGCACCACGGATCGTCCCTTGTTCAAGGCAAAGATTTGATGGCCAAACACAAGTTCCGTGGGCAGCCC
>JBEBHM010000994.1:0-2712 GCA_040080875.1 Pirellula sp. | reverse complement strand
GATCTTGGTTGACTCGGCCAACACGAGCGATCGTTCCGTGGACTTGACGACACTCGGCTCAAGCCCAAACCAAATCATTTTTGGCAAGTTGTGATCATCCGAATCTTCTCCATGCATCGCGAGCGACTCGGCAATTCGCCATTTGCCGGACTCGTCGACTCGCTGGATTGCAGAAGCTAAATACAGGCGAACGATGGGCGAGGGATCGGTTTTGGCAAGTTCAACAAATCGGTCGATGGCGGTCTGGGCAGGCCGCTTATCTTCGCACAGAAGTTGGATCGCCCAAGCTCGTACATGCGCGTCTCGATCCGACAGAGCTTGCTGCAAATGATCTGCTGGCATTTGTCCGATGGCATGCAACGTCCACATGGCGCGCAATCGCAGGTCTTCGTTGGAAGGCGCCGCATAAAACGATCGCAACATCCGGATCGCTTCTTCATCAATGGAACGTGAAGTCGCGCGATGCTGGAGAATCATTCGAGCATGAGTGGTATGCCAAACGCTTGGGGCTTGTTGCATGGTGGCCAAGGTCGCATCTGATTGTTTATTTATATCATCAAAGCGACCTGCGAAATCCTTGGACAAAGACTGTTTGGCGGAAATGCGAAAGATTCGACCAGTATCCTTATTGAGGACTTCTTTGCCACAAATGTCCGCATCGTGCCAGTCGAGCACATACACCGATCCCTCTGGCCCCACCTCGATACTAAATCCGATCCACTGGGCATTGTTAGCCAACATGAAATCATCGCCATGATGGCCGACGAATCCGCTTCCTTTGGGTTCGAGAATGTCGGTCAATACGGCGTGTTCATGGATGTTGGCCATAAAGATTCGACCCTTGTATCGATCGGGAAATGCATCCGATTGATAAACGCGTGCGCCGCCGTGGGCTGATTGGTGCGCGTGGTCCGCAATGGTTCGAATGTCGCTATAGACGTGCGGACTGAAATGCGTCCCACCTTGTCGATGGTAAATGCCTCCAGGAATCACATGCCACAAGTGCGGAATGACGCATGCGGTAATGAACAACTGGCCTTTCGCATCGTAATCGATTCCCCACGGATTGCTGAATCCATGGGCAAGGACCTCAAAGCGATCTTTGGTTGGATGGTATCTCCAAACGCCACCGTTGATATCGACAGGTTCACCCTCGAACGCAATGTTCTCGGGAAAAGGATCTTTGTGTTTGTACAGTTTACCGGCCCCTTTGGGTTTCCCAACTCGCGAGGGAGTCGCGTAACCCTGAGTACCATAAAGCCATCCATCGGGTCCCCAAATGAAGCTATTGAGAGTCTCGTGTCGATCGCGAATTCCCCAACCCGTCAAGCGAATTTGAATGTCGTTTACGTCGGCCTTGTCGTCTCCGTCGCGATCCGGCACGAACAGCAAATTGGGTGGAGCTCCGAGCCAAAGCCCCCCCATGCCAACGGCGATTCCAGCTGGAAACGGAATTCCCTCCAGAAACGTCTTGCGGCTCTCGGCAACGCCGTCGCGATCTTTGTCTTCAAGGATCGAGATGCGACTCTTGCCATCGTTTGAGAAACCGGATTGCCGAGTTTCGTAGTCAAGATTTTCAGCGATCCATATCCGACCACGGGCATCAAAACAAAAGGCCATCGGTTGGGCCATCATGGGTTCGGATGCGTAGACGTTCGTTTGAAAGCCCGGTTGCATGGTCATGTTTGCGACTGCTTTTTCAGGTGTCAAGAACTCGGCCCGTCGACCTTCTTGTTGTGCAAGTTGCCACTGCGCGAACGCCATTCCTTGGCCGGAGAAAGTAGCCCAAAGTTCCGTGGTAGCCACGTCGTTGAGATCGCCGGTGCTGACTACGATTTGATGCTTGATGATTTCTTTTTGGCCTTTGGAGATCGTCCAATCGCCCATGCGTGCTCGGACCGGACCGATTCCAAGCTGGTCGTCGACTCGCCAAGTTTGCGGGAAGCCTTTGTTTTGTGGATGGTCAAAAATGGTAATGTGGGCCATGTCATCGCGACCGTCGATCTTCATCCCAACGTCGGTCCAGACGGCTCTCTGTCCCTCGGCTCGTTGATTGACCTGCCGAGCATTGTTCATGACTTGCCCCTGGATGCTTGGCTTCCAAGGCATGCGCAAGAAAAGTCCGCCATAGTCGTACTTGCCGACCGTCACATCCGTGAGAGCCTCGCCCGACCACTCCAAGTCGAGTGTGAAACGAGATCCGAAATCTCGCATCGTCCAAACTTGAGACTCTCGCAAGATTGGATTGCCGGTCTCGTCGAGCAAGTCGTAGATCGTTTGCCATTGGACACTGTCCTCGGGGGCAAGAGCTTGATGCTTGAGAACGACGACGGAGACGCGTTTCCAATAACTACTTTCAGGATGATGAAAATAGTCGCGTCCATTGACGCGGGTAAAACCCCAAAAGAGCCCCGTTTGGTGTTTGTGATGGGACGGGCTGAATTCCGTTAAGATCCCCTTGCCATCGGGGGCCGCAATCGGGTGAAGGAACGGACGATGGTCACTCGTAGCAACTTGGGTTGCGACCGGAACCGCAGCATCCCCTCGACGGACCAGAATCTTGTCACCGGAGGAATCGATCAATGCGTTGAGCAGACGTGGCTCTTGTGCGAATGCGATGGAACCGTGAACGATCGCTGCCAAAAGCAAAAGTGTTTGTTTCATCATGGCGAGTGTTTTGCGCGAGAAAAAAAGGAGGGAATGAGAGTAGAG
>JBEBHM010000993.1:0-2720 GCA_040080875.1 Pirellula sp. | reverse complement strand
GCTCACCGGGTCGGATGCCGATAAGAACGAAGAAGAAAAGGCTCCAAAAGGGGCCAAGTAACCAGGTCAATAACAATTACTCATATTGGCCCCTTTTGAGCTGCCTTTAGCAACCTACCTCATTTTCAAGTCTCACCCGTTCCCTGAATTGCGCTCTGGCATGATACACTCGACTAAACTTTAGTGACGGCGTTATCGCAGGATCAATCGAATAAATTGATGGTGAGGTTCCAATAATGGCACGAAAGGAATATGAACGCTCTGGCTCAAGAGTTCCTGTGTATCGGAGAAACGGCCAGTACGTGAACTCATACGTTCGAAAAGGTTCGATCGTACCAGCAAGCGATAAGATCAGCAAAAAGCAGGTCGCGGAAAACATTCGACGAATTGACGAATACACGACGCCCTTATTTTTTCAAACCACGTGCTATTGGTGTCCTGATCCAGTGTTTTTCTACCGTTCGGAAGACGGGGGATGTGCACTCTTTAATCGGCCCGGATGGCCATGGGAGGTTCATGAATGCTGGTTGACTCATAGAGAGTCGCTGAAACACAAAATCGCAAAGGAACTACATGAGCACCGTTTTGATGGTCACTTATACTCCAAGAAGCGGGAACGAGCATTAAAGCCGAGAAATGCTGACACGCTAAGCTTAGACTGTTATGTGGTTGCTAAGGCAGGAAAAGCGATTCAGTTTCCGTCATACCGTGGGGCGAAAACAGCATCCTTCTTTGCAGTTCGCTTTACACCAGCTGACAACAGCAGTGTGTTTTACAGTATCTTCATTCCGTCGCACCTCGCTTCAACATTCCGAATGTACAGCGTGTACCAAATTGACTGTGAGTACCGAAAGTACAAGAACCGATGGCGTTGCTTTCTCACGAACTACCAGACCATGGGTATTGATCAAACAAAAAGCCTCCAAGCAGATCGAGCGTTGGCACTCGTGTGGAACTGCTCCGTTTGCAACTCAGAACTGTCCAAAAACCAATGGGGCTTTGGCACCGATTATGACTGTGAATGCTCAAGCTGTGGAAAAATGCGAGGTACGCTGTCGTCGGCTGAATTCGACGATTTCATCGTTTCTTGTTACAAACTCCAACGGAAGCGTCTACCAAAGTAGCGGCCTATCCATTTGATACCCATCCGCCTTGGTGCCCAATCTTTTTGATTAGACCAGCCCTCTCCGAACGCCTGACATGGTGAGCTGCACGCGACAGATCCTTCGTCCCAATATGGATGGCAAAATCGATTAGATGCAGTGGCCGATCTGCTTTCCTCACCAACTCGCCAAGATCTCGCCATACTCGCCTTGCACCAATGGCTTCATCGGGAATGGGAATCGCTGGAATCCCCAACGCTTCATGAAATTGGATCTCACCGCCGTAGGCCCGGAATTCGATCTCGCCTATACAAGTGTTTTCGACGGAAATTGAAATCGATCGTACGGTCTGGTGGATGGCAAGTTTCAATTTTGCACGATCCGCGAGACCAAGATTCTTCGAAACGTCTGCCAACCGGCTCAATACTTGCAACGCTTCAGGCAACGGTTCCAAATCACGACTGTTTTTCTCTAGCGATTCGGCAAGGACCATTTCCTCACCCCGCCACTGATCCAATAGTTTTGAAATAGCGATGAAATTGGCTTTGTCCGCCAAGGCCAGGTTCTCCGTACCACGCTCAATCTTGGACCGTAACAGGGCGAGTCGTTTCTCGTCACGTGAGGAATTCCCGGTTTCCCGTTTCATTGCTCGTATGATCGATTCGCGTATCTTCTTCTCTGCCTCGCGACCAAGGAGTCTTTCCTGAATTGTCTGGATGACAAATCGATCGAGTTTCTCCACATGGATAGCTGGTCGGCGACAACCCGCTACGTATCCATGCACTGCTGGCGTTGCACCACATTGGTATAACCGCACCTCCGTTTTCCGGTGGATCTTTCGAACGCCATGCATTCGTTGACCACAGTGGGCACATCGAATCAGACCGCTGAGCAAGTATCTGGTTGCCGGCCTATAGGACCGTTTTGCTTTGCGATCGTCGAGAATTTCCTGAACTCGAGCAAACATCTTGGTTGAAACGATTGCCTCATGAGCACTATCAATCTCAATGATTCCGTCTTCGGCGACACGTGAGAATTTCCCACGAGCATAGTGCCCAACTCGAAGGATTCCTACGTAAACAGGATTGCGAAGCATTGTATTGACTGTCGAATAGGTGAATTTGCCTCGCATGATCGTCCTCAAATTGCGACGATTGAATTCCAAGACAATTTTCTGAACGCTGGTACCAAGGGTTATTTGCTTGAAAGCCCATCGGACGGCTTCGACGGCGGCTGCATCTTCGGAAGGCACGAGCTTGCTCCGCCATGTTACATGCTTTCGGAATCGCTCTTGATAGTGAATTCGACGAACGAGATCTCCTTTGTCGTCATACAGTTCACGATCGTATGCAAACACACGCCCACCGATACGTTGCCCTTGTTGCACCTTGAGTCGCTGACCACTAGCGACTCGATGTGCCAGTTTGATCGACTCGTCTCTGGCACCGTACTGATCGACAATCGCAGTGATGACGCCGCCAAGATTATCGAACTTTAGTTCACCGCGTTGACATGTAACGATGGCGACCCCGGCATCGCGAAACCGACGCCAGTGCTGCATGCAATCGAAGATATCCTCCCGTGACATGCGGCTTTGTTCTGAAAGCAGTACTGCAC
>JBEBHM010000992.1:0-2723 GCA_040080875.1 Pirellula sp. | reverse complement strand
GGAGGCTCAGCCAGAACTAATGCGATTGTTGCATCGTCGCGGAGTTCTAGGCTATGTGACCCTCAATACGCTTGTTTTTTCAGACGAGCTGCACGCTTTGGAACAGCACGTCGCACAAATAGCTGCCTCAGGTGTTGACGCGGTCCTTGTTCAAGATCTGGGGGCCGTTCGACTTATTCACGAAGTTTGCCCCGAATTGAGTGTTCACGCCAGCACGCAGATGACCATGGTATCTGCCGAAACAATTCGCGCTATCGAATCCTTGTCGATCGATCGTGTGGTTTTGGCGCGTGAGCTATCCATCGCTGAGATTCGAAAGATCACCGTTGTTTCGAAAATGCCCGTCGAGACTTTCGTGCATGGTGCTTTGTGCGTCGCCTATAGCGGCCAATGCTTGACGAGCGAATCGCTGGGTGGACGAAGTGCCAATCGAGGTCAATGTGCGCAGGCATGCCGATTGAATTATGACTTGATCTGCGATGATCAAGTTCGTGATCTGGGAGACAATCGCTATCTGTTATCACCTCAGGATCTTGCAGGCTACGAGCATATTTCCGAATTGATCGACGCAGGAGTATGTTCGCTGAAAATCGAGGGGAGACTCAAGACTCCGGAGTATGTCGCCAACATCGTTGGCAACTACCGTAAAGCCATCGATGCGGCCATGGATGGTAGAACATTGCGGTGGACGGAATCGACGAAGCGAGAGATGGAAATGAGTTTCTCTCGAGGTTTCACGCCGGGTTGGCTCGAAGGCTGCAATCACAAGCGATTGGTCCCAGGCGTTTCAAGCGCTAAACGCGGGGTTATCGTCGGCAAAGTTGTCGGCTTGCGAGGCGAACGACTGCAGGTCGAACTGAGCGCGCCGCTCGTCAAAGGGGATGGGGTGGTGCTGCAGGGAGATCGCATTGCCGGGACGGAAATAGGCGGCCGAATTTTTCAGATCTTTGTCCAGGGCTGCTCGACCGACGAGCCGGTCGAGGGCCGAGTCGAACTCGCTTTTCAAAACGGTCTGTTCAAAGACGTCGAAGTAGTCGAGGGCCAACCGGTTTGGCAAACTGACGCACCTCAACTGAGCAAAAGGCTTCGAGCAACCTTTTCTTCGGAACAATTCACGCGCCCATTGGCTCTCGACATCAACATCCGCGCGGCAGTCGGTGAACCGATTCAAATCAAGATCCAGTGGTCTGAGGGGGCGAATCTAAGATTCTTGGAATTGCAAAGTGAACATAGGCCAGACGCAGCCCGCAAGCACCCGACCACTGCGGAGGATCTTAGGAAACAACTCTCAAGACTTGGCAATACTCCCTACGAATTGAGGAATCTCGAAGCCGACATCGTGGGTCAGCCGATGGTTCCTCTGAGTGTTCTTGGGGACCTGCGCAAGCGGATGGTGGAGAACCTCGATGCTGTCCGCGTGACTGTACCACCGAGAACTACTCGAAGCTCTGGCGTGGCGAGTCGAATGCTCGCAAGCGTACGCGAAGGCTGGGACGTGGATTCCGCAGGGTCGAATTTGGCCACTCGCGAATCCGCAGATGTATCGCTGCATGTATTGGTTCGATCTCTCAAGCAGCTGCAACAAGTGTTGGCCGTGGGGCAACGATCCGTCTACGTCGACTTTCATGACATTCGTGAGTACCGACAAGCGGTCGCTGAAGCGAGGGCCGTTGATGCGAAAATCTACATTGCCACGCTTCGCATCCAGAAGCCAGGCGAACAGGGGTTGTTCAAGGCACTTGCCAAGCATGGGGCGGACGGCTGGCTCGTGCGAAATCTAGCCGCGTTGGACTACGCACGCGAGAACTCCATTGGCTCGATCGGCGATTTCTCCTTGAACGTTACCAATCCACTTACCGCCGAGTGGTTGAAATCGAGAGGCGTGGATCGCGTGACGGCTTCGTACGATCTCAATCGAGATCAGCTTTCGGAATTGGTCGAGGGCGTGCCTCGGAGCTGGCTCGAAGTGGTCATCCATCAACATATGCCAATGTTTCACATGGAGCACTGTGTTTATTGTTCGGTCTTGTCCCCCGGCACCAACAAGTCCAATTGTGGACGTCCATGCGACCGTCACGACGTCAAGCTACGGGATCGATTGGGAGTCGAACACGTTTTGCACGCGGATATCGGTTGTCGCAACACGTTGTACAATGGTCAAGCGCAAAGCGGAGCGGAGGCTGCGTCCAAGCTCGTCCGCATGGGAGTGCGGAATTATCGAATTGAATTGCTCCGCGACGCAACCGACGAAGAAATAAATCGGCTAGTTGGGCTTTATCGCGACTTGTTGTCCGGTAAGATCGATGGGGCGAGCGTCTGGAAATCCCTTAAGGCAGAAAATCGAGTGGGCGTAACCCGCGGCACGCTCGAGCAACCTCGCAACCCATTGGCCATCCTTTAGGCTTTCCACCATCGAGCTACCGAGCCCGTACCTTTCAACACGTTATCCTTCAGCACGTTTTCCTTCAACTCGCGAAACAAATTGAACGCCAACGACCTTTTTGAGAACTTTGATCGAATCGCAAACGAGCAGGGCCCCGTTGCCGCAGCGAAACTTCTCGTCGAAAGGACTCGTCAGGAAAAGAACTACGCCGAGTTGTTTGAGGCCTTAAAGATACTTCATCGAGTCGAACTTGGCCTGCCCGCAGTCCAAACCGACTTGACCGCAGCCGATGGTTCGAGCGAATCGTCCGGTGACTCAGACATTCAAGACCAGCTTGACA
>JBEBHM010000991.1:0-2726 GCA_040080875.1 Pirellula sp. | reverse complement strand
GGGTGGATTTGCCCACATGGATAGCTTCGATCCGAAGCCTGACGCTCCCCCTGAATACCGTGGGATCTTGGATCCGATCAAGACCTCGATTCCCGGTATTCTTTTTAGTTCTCACATGCAGCAATCTGCGAAAATCGCGGATCGTCTGACCATTGTTCGAAGCATGTCGCACACCGAAGTCGATCATAGCCGTGGCGAACATAGCATGTTCACTGGTCTGCGATGCACCGCGATCCAGGCAATCAACGACAACGAACTCAATTTGACGTTCGTTGCGGATAAGGATTGTCGACTCGACGCGGTTCCGTTCCGCCTTCGATCCGACGATGGACTTTCGGAGCTGAAAACCATCACGATCACCCCGTTTCCTACAGTAAGCGAGGAGCACTCTGCCGAAGCGCAACAGGTGAAACCCAACACTACAATCATCGGAACGCTTGAGGGAGACGACGTTGATTCGTACGAAATCCGTGTTCAGAAGGGACAGCGCCTATCTGGCGAAGTTCATGCGATGCGGTTGGGCGGGGCAATGCTGGACACCAAGCTGACGTTGGTGGGACCTACTGGGAAGCGAATTATAGTGTCCGACGATTCGCCACTCTTGAACCAGGATCCCTGCTTCTCGATCATCGCGGAAGAGGCGGGCGCGTTCCGCGTCCAAATCACATCGGTCGGTGCGAACGCAGACGCGAATAGTCAATACGCATTGCATCTCGGTGACTTCCCACGCCCGCAAGCGTTTTTTCCCTTAGGCGCTCCAGCCAACTCCAAGGTGTCTGTTTCGTTTTTTCAAAACATGCCTAATGAGCATCACTCGATTTCCTTGGCATTGTCCACGCAAGGTTTGAGTCCGGGTACCCATCTGATAGAAATCGCCGATGGAGGCGCTGTATGTCCATCGCCCATTCCTTTTCGTGTTTCCGATGCTCAAAGTGTGAACGATCCTGCGAGCGGTGCGATTGCCCCCTGTGCGTTTCACGGACTAATTCGCGCCGAACAGCCAACCAATCAATACTCGTTTCAAGTTCCTGACGATGGGGAATACTGCGTCGAAGTATTTGCGACTCGATTCGGATCGAACCTCGACTCGGTCATTGAGATCGCCGACTCCCATCGATCGATCGTGGCCGGTTGAGATGACTTGGAAGGGCTTGATTCCAAAGTGGACTTCATGGCAAAAGCCGGCGAAACGTATACGCTTTCCGTCCGCGACAAACGCCATAAAGCAGGGGATCTTTTCCATTATCGAGTTGAAGTAGAACGATCGAAACCGAACGTCGCTGTCTTCCTGCCACGCAGAGAAAAACTTTCTCAAGCCAGGCAGGCAATCGAAATACCTGCGGGCAATCGATCGCTGGCGTTGTTCGGAGTTCGAAAAGATCAATGCAATGTGCCCTTGGACTTGCGGATTGATGACCTGAATCCTGGCGTACAGTACGTGGCGAGCGTGGAACAATCCCAATCGTTCCTACGGCCAGTCGTATTTCAAGCGAATGCAAGTGCGACGGCGTCTGGTGCGCTCGTATCTGTGGGATGTTACTCGGGAGAAAACCAAAGTCCAAATTCGAGTCATGACTCAAAAGCAGTTCCCGTCGGTCAGTTTCAACAAGTCGTCGACTTGATCGCCGGACCCGCAGATTCCGTTTTCCATGTTGCGACCGTAGATCGATTGGCCGTCGCCGTGACTGCCACCGTTCCTTATTCAATCGAAATTGAGCAGCCGACCGTGCCGCTGGCTATCGATGGGACACTGGAATTAAAAATTCGAGCCGACAGAAGACCCGGATTTGATGCGCCGCTGGACGTCACCGTCCCGTTTCTGCCGGAAGGCATCGAGGTACCTGAAAAAGTAAAAATACCTAGCAACGAAAACTCATGCATTCTCGTTATTCGCGCACTCCCAGGAACATCACCTGTGAATTGGCCCATGATTGCCGAAGCGTCCGTCGGAATTGGCGAATCAAAGACCTCGCCCCTCTCGTTTCCAGTCGTCTGCAGTTCGTTGCGAAATCTCGACATTGTGTCCTCGCCGGTACAAGGAACAATCGGTGAGATCGCAACAGAACAGGGATCGACCATTCAGGTCCCATGCAACCTAGAATTGGGATCCAAAGTTCCCGCCAGATTGATGGCGGTTTTAGAAGGCCTACCCAATCGCATTGTAGCCGAACCGATGACCATCGATTCTTCGGTAACCTCGGTGCAGTTTGTTGTTCATGTCAACAAGGATGCTCCTTTGAGAAATTTTCCAAACCTTGTGTGTCGATTGACAGGCGAATTGGATGGACAACAACTTTCGTACTGCGTCGCGAGAAACACCAAGTTGGTCGTCGTGCCTCGAGGTGCGTCGCAGAAAGATGAATCTGGACGCTCGCTCAGTCCGCTGCGGCTACAGTCACCGAAAAAGGCATGGTGCAAGCTGTTGGACCGGGCGCATCGTTCATCATGGCTCGATTCGATCAATTTACCCAGGGCTCATCGATTGTCGTTCGACCCGAAGGCGATTTTGAACGTGCGTCCAAAGTGATCGATGGCGAGATCGATCGCTTGGTTGATCAACGGCTGAGTATTCTTCACATCCCATCTTCGGGATTGTCGAGCGACGAACAGTTTCTGCGGCGAGTAACACGGACTGCTCCTTGCAAGCGGAGATCGCTTTGGAAGCATTTACGTTTGGGAATCTGAAACCGGAAAAGAATTTGCGAATCTGCGTGGGCATACTGGAG
>JBEBHM010000990.1:0-2730 GCA_040080875.1 Pirellula sp. | reverse complement strand
GTTTTTCCAGTCTGGCTGTGTTCGGCGTCAGGTTCTCAGCGTGTCGAATGGAAGCTGGCAAACCTAAACTGCAAAGATCGCCTTGGTAGGTGTTGGTTTTAGAAGGATTGGCTCAAGGGCTAACCGAGATTTGTTGGCTCTTTTTGTTGTTCTCTTACAAGTTCCCTGCGTTGCGGTAATCCGGATGGATCGCATGAAAGTTGACCTTTCAGCCAACGTCGTAGCATTCGTCAAAGAGCGTGTTCGCATTGGGATACAAAGTAGTTTTTTTGAAGGAAGTTAAGTAGTGAAAATTCGAGTAGAAAAAAAAATCGGCGATTCGATTTTGGCATTTGAAATGGGGCAACTTGCCAAGCAAGCCACCGCGTGTGTGCTTTGCCAGTATGGCGACACCGTGGTCCTCAATGCTGTGTCGACCGGCCCCTCACGTCCTGGAACAGATTTCTTCCCGTTGACATGTGATTACCGCGAGCGGTTCGCTGCCGCTGGAAAATTCCCAGGTGGGTTCCTAAAACGTGAAACCCGCCCTACGACCAAAGAAACGTTGACGAGCCGACTGATCGACCGCCCGATCCGACCCTTGTTTCCCGATGGATTTCTGGACGAAGTTCAAGTCCAGTCGATCGTGCTCAGCAGCGATGTCCAAAATGACGCCGATGTTCTCGGAATGAACGGAGCCGCCTGTGCACTGCTCGTCAGCTCCCTGCCATTCTCAGGGCCCATCGCGTCAACGCGAGTCGGACGATCCGACGGAAACTTGATCGCTTTTCCGACCGCAAGTCAACTTGAGGAAAGCGACCTGGATATGATCGTTTCCGCAAATGACCGAGAAGTAGTCATGATCGAGGGCTTTGCTCAAGAGCTTCCTGAAAACGAAATGCTGGAAGCGATCAAATTCGCACATGGCATTTGCCGCGAAGTCATCGCACTCCAACGCGAATTGCTTGAAAAGGTTCAGCCGGTCAAGATGGTGTTTCCAGCCGTCGACGACTCGACGCTGGTCTCGCAGCTCCGTGCGACTTATTACGATCGATTCCGTGACGCCAAGCAAACCGAAGGCAAGCAAGCTCGGAATGAAGCCTGCAATGTCCTTCGGGCTTTGGCCTACAGCGAAGTCGTGCCCAATCCGGATGCAGAAGGTGCTATTCCGCGAGATACCTTCCATCGCGCTTGGCATACCTTGGAGAATCGAGTCGTGCGCGATTCGATTTTGACAGGCACGCGATCTGACGGACGGGATTCATTGAGCCTTAGGCCAATCCATTGCGAAACAGATTTGTTGCCGCGAACCCACGGTACCGCTCTGTTTCAACGGGGAGAGACCCAAGCCTTTGTTACCGTGACTCTCGGAACACCTCGCGACGAGCAGCGCGTGGATGGAATGATGGATGAGTACAGCAAGAAATTCATGCTGGACTATAACTTCCCTTCG
Organism: Pirellula sp.; assembly: GCA_040080875.1. Lineage (GTDB taxonomy): Bacteria > Planctomycetota > Planctomycetia > Pirellulales > Pirellulaceae > JBKCUI01. The sequence continues at coordinate 1,298 of JBEBHM010000990.1, read as the reverse complement.
TTTTCTGTCGGTGAATGCAAACCCATTCGGGCTCCAGGCCGACGCGAGATCGGACACGGGATGTTGGCCGAACGATCGCTGGAACCAATTCTGCCTGATCCAGATGATTTCCCATACACGATTCGGTTGATTAGCGACATCCTCGAAAGCAACGGCTCCTCGTCCATGGCGAGCGTTTGCGGCGGTTGCCTTGGACTGATGGCTGCCGGAGTCCCTATCACCAATCCAGTGGCTGGTATCAGCATTGGTCTCGTACGCGAGACCGATCAATATGTATTGCTCACAGACATTCTTGGTGATGAGGATCACCATGGTGACATGGACTTCAAAATCGCTGGAACGCAAAACGGCATCACCGGCATCCAATTGGACCTCAAGATCGATGGCATTAGCGAGGAGATCATTCGCAACTCACTCAAGCAAGCCAAAGAAGCTCGCATTGAGATTTTGCGAAAGATGCTAACCTGTATCCCACGTCCTCGGTCCGAAACCAGTCGCTTTGCACCGCGTTTGCTCCGGACCAAGATCGATGCGGAGAAAATCGGCGCGCTCATCGGCCCTGGTGGCAAGAATATCCGTTCCATCCAGGAAGATACAGGAGCGACTATCGATGTGGATGACGAAGGAAATGTAACCGTAGCCAGCTCCGATGCTGAATCCGCAAAGGCCGCGTTGTCGCGAGTCGAAGCATGCACGGCCACCGTTCAAATCGGCAAGATCTACGACGGTACGGTTTCAAGTGTTCGAGACTTCGGTGCGTTCGTTGAAATATTGCCCGGCAAAGACGGCTTGTGCCATATCAGCGAACTCTCCAGCGGATACGTTCCGAGCGTCGACGCCGTTTGCAAGGTGGGCGATTCGATGAAAGTCATTGTCATCGATATCGATGATCACGATCGCGTCAAACTATCCAGGCGACGAGCGCTGGAAGAACTCGGGATCGTCGACGAATTTGCTTCTTCGGATGATGCCGAAATGGACGATGTCGATCAAGACGGCGAAGTGAACCCCGACGGTGGATTCGAGGACCGACCGGACCGAGGCGAACGCCCAGAGCGAACAGGCGCTGGTAGCGGCAGCAGCGGGCGGCCTCGCTCCGAACGAGGTGGTGATCGCGGCGGATACCGTGGTCGAAGTGGTGGCGGTGGTGGCGGAAGCAGCGGCGGCGGTGGTGGCGGTCGAGGCCGTAATCGCGGTCGTGGCGGAGATCGACGCTAAGCCGGTTTCGCTCGACGCGAACGGTTGAATAACAATTAATAAGCAATCAACAAAGCCCCAGGAGATGAATAGTCGTCCTG
>JBEBHM010000989.1:0-2734 GCA_040080875.1 Pirellula sp. | reverse complement strand
ATCCAATACCATGCAGTGTTTCCGTATTGGCAACGTCGGGAGTCGATACCGGGACGAATCGGTGCTTGATCAAATGCTGAACGGCAAACTGTTGGAGCGCCAACTCGAGCAAGACGGCATCGTTTTTAAGGAAATAAAATCCCGCCCCAGCAACGCGAGCCCCGGACTCAAAGTCGATCATATCGTGCAGTTTGCCCAACTGCAGGTGATCTTTGGGTTGGAAATCGAACGTCGGGACCGGAGTCCTTCCTTTTGCGATTTCCAAGTTGGCTTGGTCGTCGCGGCCGACGGGAGCGGCGGGGTGCGTCATGTTGGGAGCGCGCGAGAGAATTGCTGCAATCTCCTTGTCTAGCGCATCATGTTCCGCTTGGACTGTGTCTTTTTGCTCGCGAAGCCTACGTCCCTCTTCTTTGAGGACTTCTCGTTGCTCGGGAGTCGCGGCTCCCATTTTGCCGCTGGTTGCGTTGGCCTGCCGGTTAAGTTCCTCTGCCAAGTTCAATTTGACTTTGCGTTCGCGTTCCAACTGAACAAAGCGATCGATATCGGCGTTGGCTCCACGGTTAAGGCAATTGGTTTTTACCAACTCGGGATTTTCCAGGACAAATTTGCGATCGAGCATCGGAGATTTACGGAGACGGTGAGTAGGGAATGGAATAACGAACGGCAGAGTTTATCCCATGGCAGGAAAACCTCCAACAAGGTCATATGTTTTGGTTTTGACGTTCACACAAAATTTGCTCACCCATTGGGAATCGATCGATCTTTGGTCCATGTGCAGACGATAGTTTGAATTGTTAGCTCGAAAAACGACTGGAATCGGGCACGGCCAAGGATGGTTGGACAATTTCCCCTACCTTAAATAATGTGAGAACCATCCAATGCGACTTTTTATGTTTGCATTTGGTTTGTCCGCCGTATTAACGGCAACGTCGGCATTTGCAGGCAACGACGAACCCCTTACCGGCGGGACCAAAGCGCCTGGACACGCCCGCTTCGAAGTCACGCCGGCGCAACAGTATCTGGTTGCCAAAGCCAGGAGCGACGCGATGCACCGACAGTCCATTCTGAACCACTACGACTGGATGGGAGTGGACTACGGCCGCCCGCTTACCAATGCGGGTGTTTTTACGCTGGCACCGCCCCCTGTACGCGTTCGGCGAGTCTATTTGTACCCAGGTCAATATGCCGAATCGTTTGGCTACAGCTACGGTTTCTAAGTGAAGTCAATGCTAGTGCGTCTTTAAAGCACTGGGGTAGTGAAGGTTGTTAAACCTCCCAGATCGCAGGGATCTTTAACAAGATCCACTACCTTCAACCCCAAAAACAAGAATTGAAGACGCACTAATGCAGAAACTGGGAACTTGAAATCCATGCTGCCCAGTTGCGGAGCAACTCGGTTACGTTTTCTGCGGCAGCAGACTCTGCCGCAGGTTATTGCCTATGAACAGGTTCCAGCGTTTGCGAAGTTTCCGGCAAAATGGGAGCCCAAGCAGCCGCGACCAAGCGTCGTTCCAATGCTTCGTGCTCCATGATGGATTCATACAGTCGCCGCATTTGCTTCCACATTTCTAACGTCTCACTGGAAAGCTTTCCGCAATACTCGAGATCATCGAACTGCTCGCTGAGCGCAACGCACTGGAGCACGATGCACAGATGTTGATCCAACGCTCGCGTGACGTTTCGATCTTGAATCGCGGTAGGACCTACAACGAATCCGTAAGTCTCTTCCATTCGAAATTGCCCGGACAGTTCGTCTCTTAGGCGCCGCAACAACACGCCACCGTTTTGTTCGATCCATTCGCCGCTGAAGGGTTCTTGGGCATAGGCACCCAAGACATTGACATCCTCCCATAGTGCGGAGTTGCATTCTTTGATTTCGTTCAAGAAAGCACTATTGACGACTTTCGCAATTCCATCGGATGCCATCGTTCAGACCTTTCCTTGTGTGGCCGGTGTGGATTCGCCAAACCGCAATACAAAAGCAGTTTTGACAGAGACATTCGCCAAGCTGCGAGGCAATTCAAGCACGTTTGCTCAAGCAGCCCATCTCGATGCAATGGGTAACCTAGCATGTTCGACAGCGACATGCAACTTTTTTGCGAGGATGCCGACTTTCTGGCGATGAAATCCATGTTGGGAAACAGAGCCCCGAATGATTCCTAGTAGAACAACCTCGCTCTTAATCTCATCGCAACTCGACAATTTCAGCTAAGCGGAAAACCAGAATTCTTCGACGTTCACTACATGGCCGAGGAATCTCCGACCCCACTGTTCACACACACATTTCACTCACACAAAAAACGGAAATCGCAAACGTCAGTTCCATCGCCCATCACAACAGTAAAGGGAATAAAGCAAATTTGGCCATGACAGTGCTTTGCTTCTCCAGGATCTTGGAAGGAAATGGGGCGAGAAAAGGTACGTAGATGAACTGAATTCTTTTTATCGTGACGCTTTGACGGTAAGATGTGGGAAGCGAATGTTTAACGGCTTTTTCGGAGCAAAGAATGTCGACGAGACGACTATCACGAGACGAAATTGGCATACGCGGATCGGAAATCTACGAATGTCAACTGCGATCAACACTTGAAGCAACTGCCTTCGATCAGTTTGTTGCCGTTGATGTTGAGACGGCTGAGTACGAAGTTGCCGACGAGGCGCACCTCGCGGGCGATCGCTTGCGAAAGCGTTTGCCAAACGCCCAGATTTTTATTAGGGAGGGACGGTAGGAGGG
>JBEBHM010000272.1:0-10354 GCA_040080875.1 Pirellula sp. | reverse complement strand
CAACCAGGGTCATCCCGATGCGTCGTCGAGTCATCATGGTGAGAGTCATCACAGTGAAACCCCCGTTCCGTCGTAGTTGGTGATGTTATCTAGCGAATGTCTTGGGTCTGCGAGATTGTAGCCCGGCTCAGGTAAGTCGCCTGGGACAAGGAACTCGCCCATCCGCTGCTTGGTGGTCGACAAACCGCTGCCTCGCGGATACCAAGGATCCGTAAAGGCATCGTTGGCCCCGTATGTTGGGAACTGGCTGTACCAAGGTGCTTCGGCAGATGAATACGATGGTCGACCGGCAAAATTGCCAATCGGCGTTTGTGGGTTGGCCGGGGTATTGTTGTAACGATCGATCTCTCGAAACCGAATTCCAAACGCACGGTCTAGGCCACCGCTGATCACCAACGGAGCTAACCCAACTCCAGGCGGAGCAGCCGTATTCCAGCCCGGATCTGAACCCAATCGATCGTACGTCTCGGAGTCGATCAACATTCGGCCAGTGCTTTGATCGATCAAGTTCGGATCGAGCATGTCCGGATAATAACGGGCATTGCTTGCAAAACCGGACGGCCAGCGAATCCATCGGATGGGCTGCCCCAGTTGATCGAGAAACTCATGCAGCCCGTCGTCGTCGGTATCCCCAACCTCGCTCGGCCCAAACAACTCAATGGCGTTGGAACCATCGAGTTCTGAGTCTGCGACGATCAGATACAATAACTCCGCGTTGGCATTGAACTGGTCCCAATGGACACCATCGTTTCTAGCGATCGCGATGGTATTCATGAGCGATCTCGCACGGCCTGTCAATGCATTCTTGACATAGAACTGACCGCCAGCCGCACCACGCGTTCGAAGTCCTGTCGGTATAGGACGATTCAAACTTTCCGATGCACTATTTCTCAAATCGTTCAAATGCACAACGGGTGTCTTTTGCCCTCGCCAGTAGTCTGTCCACTTAATATCGTCCGGGTGGTCGGGCATTTCCATGCGAATGAGATCTCGCACAAGCAATAGTCTGGCACGCTCACGCAACGCCGAGACCGTTTCGCCATTGCTCAAAATCGGTTCGACGTTGGATGGCAGCAAACTGCCAGCCGGAGTTCTTAGAGCGACTGGGTACGCTGCGTACTCATCCATCCTCGCATTCAGAATTTCACTGATCTTCTGTAGGGTGCTTCGCGTTTTGAGCGTCGAAGCCTCTTGTTGAGCCCCGCGATACGCTACCAAAAACATGCCGGACATCACGCCGATGATCGCGATGACCATCAACAACTCGACCAGCGTAAATCCCAATCGAACGCATGACTTCACGTTAGTTACAGGTTCGTTTTTCATTTTGTCGTTCCCCCGTAGACCATCGTCTATCGTTACAAGTTTTCGCCGAGTGTTTTGGCATCAACAACATCCACGCAGTTGTCATGAATGGGTTGCGTTTTGCGATTCGTCGCGTCGATGTGCTCGGGCAACTCGAATCGGTCAACGTTTGGGCCGGTCGGTACAGCTACAAACTTCTTGAGTTGGGGACCCCATACCATGGGAGTGCCTTTGACGCCAAACAAAATCGGAGTCGCCATCGACGTGCTCCCGCCATAACGGCCATCCATACCTGGACTGGAGAGTTGAAACGACTTGGCATTCTCATACAAACCAGTTTCCGCCAGCATAGGTCTCGCGACGTCGACGTAGGCCGTTCCGTTGCGGTCGATGCGATTGGTCCGATGGAAATTGAATATTGGCGCAGCCACCGCGCCACCTTGGTACGTTCGACTGTCAAAGTAAACGTAGGGGTTGCCTGTCTCTAGCCTGTTGGAATAGCAAATAAACACAGGCAATAGATCCGGGCTGCCTGAGATCTCGAACGCAGCTTCATCGGTCGAACTTAACTCGCTCGGATTCGTCGGATCTGCTACCAACGTCAAACGATCGCTTGGGAATTCGTACAATGGGTTCTGACGCGATCCGTTATAACGAAGCTGCCCAGATACAACCTTGGATAGAACGAACGGTCCGCCAGGCCCCGTGAATGGGCGCTGCGCGTCCGAGCTAAAACCACCAAGGAAAAACACCAATGCCTCCGCAGGATCCATAACGCGGCCGTTGTAGTCATTGCGGATATATCCGTTTGCTGCTGATAAACTAGGGTTCAGCAAATTCAACTCGCTGATCAAGATGTTTGGAAACGCTTTGCGCAAATGAGCTTCCATGACGGGCCATGAACTGCCGTCGGGTGGGTAATCCCCGTACTTGGTTTGATACTTCGCAACCGCATTCGCCAATTCTTGGACTTCCATCTTTATCGCTCCACGCGTGATGGTGTTTCGTACGACCAGCACTGCTGGCACCAGCAGCCCTACCAGTACGCCTATGATGGCGATGACGACGAGCAGTTCTACTAGCGTGAATCCGAGTCGATTCGCTGAAACCAGTTTGCCGTTTCCGATTGTCTTGCTCATCTCCCTGCCCTCCAAATTTTTGTGCTTGCGCAAACGAATGGTCGATTTGGTTGAAATGTCTTTAATACGCGTTTTCTCATTCGAAAAAGCGCAGTTGTTTTGCTCAACACGACTAGCGTGTAGAGCCCCCTTGTCGCTCCACCGCGGCAAACACCGCAATGGAACGCTGTATTGCTGCCTGGGTTACCCGTTTGGGTTGCCCAATCAGGTTGCCCGTTTAACTCAAGCTGGTGATCAACGAGATCAGCGGCATGAAGAGCGAAACCACGATGAACCCGACCGCTACCCCAAGGAACACGATCAGCAATGGCTCAATCAATTTCGTCAAGCCCTCGGTCATGACCGCAACTTCTTCGTCGTAGTTGTCCGCAATCTTGTAAAGCATCGTGTCCAACTCGCCCGTCTCCTCACCCACGTCGATCATGTTGACGACCAAGTCGTCGATCACGCGCGAACGCATCCGTAAGAAGTACATCATGATACAGACCAAAGCGCCGATCACCATGAAACCAACCGCCACCGCAATCAGCTGGCTATCCGCCGATGCGCCTGACGACTTGGCTCCCTTCTTTCCTCCGGTTTTGACCCCACGACCGGCTGTCAATGCAACCGACATGACCATGATCCCAGGGAACAAGCCCATCCAGACCCAATAAAAGAGCGCAATCGGGTGAAAGCCAGGTGTTGAATTTTCCTTCATCGGCTTGGCGATCACGTCCCCTTCACGGATGGCGTCGTTCACCTTGGAAAAGATCCGTTCGAACAATGCATTGCCCGCCGTCTCTCGCGTGATATTGATCGCTTCCAAAATCGGCACACCCGACGTAATCAAGGTTCCCAACGTCCGCGTCGTCCGAGCCAAAATGTTCTTTTCGACCAACGCTCCAAACACCGGAACTTTGAGGATGTACATGTCGAATCCCATCCGCCCGTGCTTGAACTTGCGTATGATCTTGCCCACCAACCAAATACAAATAGGCACCAAGAACATCAGCCAATAGTAGTAGACGACGTAGTCGCTCATGGCCATCAACAACAGCGTCGGAGCTGGCAGCTTCAATTCGAACTCGTCGAACATCTTCTTGAACGTCGGAACGATAAAGAACATGATGCCTGCCAAGATCCCGGTCGCGACCAACACTACCGCAACTGGATAGATCATGGCTCCTTTGACCTTGCGCTTGAGCGATTCCGATCGCTCCAAGAACTCCGCCAACCGTTGAAGAATGGTTTCCAATGCACCACCCGCTTCACCTGCCTTAACCATGTTGACGTACAAGCGACTGAACACCTTAGGACATTTGGCCATCGACTCCGAAAGCGTCGAGCCGGTTTCGATCTCGTCGCAAACATCCATCAACGCATTCTTGAGCCTGCCAGGCTTCGAATTGTTCTCCAGAATCTTAAGCGATCTCAAGATCGGCAAACCAGCGTCCTGGAGAATCGACAACTGCCGAGTGAACGTGCAAATATGCTTGGTCTTGGCCCCGCCCATCGCAAACGGACGTTTGCGTTTCCTGCCGACGGCAGCCTTGGCAGCTACACCCTTCTTGAGCGAGAGCTTGGTTACAAAGTAACCCATCTGCCGAATGGTATTTTGTGCTTCCTCTTCGCTCGGCGCATCGATCACGTCCCGGATTTCTTGACCGGTCCGATCCATCGCTTCGAATTGATACATTGGCATGTTGAAGGTCCTTTTTTAAGGCTTAAGGCTTAAGGCTTAAGGCTTAAGGCTAAAGGTGTAAGGTGTAAGGTGTAAGGTGTAAGGTGTAAGGTGTACGGTGTAAGGTGTAAGGGTTGAGGGTTGAGGGTTGAGGGTTGAGGGTTGAGGGTTGAGGTGCTTGGGCTCCGGCCTCCAGCCTCACGCCTCCAGCCTCTAAGCATCGTGCACGGTTTCGCGAACGACTTCGTCCGCAGTGGTAAATCCATCAAACACAAACTGCTTTCCGTAATCGCGGAGCGTGATCATGCCATACGAAACGGCTTTGTTTCGCAAGTCGTCGGTGGTGGCATTCTGCATGATCATGTCGCGCAGTTCGTCGTTCATGACCATCAATTCAAACAACCCGATCCGTCCCTTGTAACCGGTGTTGTTGCAATTATCGCAGCCGCGGCCCCGGTAAAACTTGTACTTGGCCCGCGTTTCTTCATCCACCCCCAATTCCAACAGCACTTCCATCGAGGGGTCGGTCTCCTCCCGACACTTGCTGCAAATGCGACGAACAAGTCGCTGCGCCAAGATGGCTTCGACCGTTGCCGTGATCAAGAACGTGGGGATTCCCATGTCCTTCATCCGCGTGATCGTGCTCGGTGCATCGTTGGTGTGAAGCGTACTAAAGACCAAGTGGCCCGTCAGCGAAGCCTGAACCGCAATTTCGGCCGTCTCTAAATCGCGAATCTCACCGACAAGAATAATGTCTGGGTCCTGTCGAAGAATCGCTCTCAAACACGATGCAAAAGTAACGCCGATGTCGTGATTGATCGGGATCTGCACGATACCGTCGATGTCGTATTCGACCGGGTCCTCGGTGGTGATGATCTTTTCGGTGATTTCGTTCATCTCGGACAACGCGGAATACAATGTCGTGGTCTTGCCCGATCCGGTTGGGCCCGTGACCAACACAATCCCATTGGGTCGCTTCATGACGGTGCGGAATCCCTCCATCGTCACTTCATCCATACCGACTTTCGTCAGCGATAACGACACGACCGATCGGTCCAAAATCCGCATAACCACACTCTCACCAAACATGGTTGGCAACACCGAGACTCGCAAGTCAACTTGGTGACCACCCACCATCAATTCGATTCGACCGTCCTGAGGCATCCGACGTTCGGCGATGTCCAAGTTCGCCATGACCTTGATGCGTGTCGTAATGGCAAACGCCAAATGCCGAGGTGGTGGAACCATTTCATAGAGCACCCCTTCGGCTTTGATCCGAATCCGAAACTCGTCTTCGAACGGCTCAAAGTGAATGTCGCTCGCGTGATCCTTGATCGCCAACAGCAACACTAGATTGAGCAACTTGCGAACCGGAGCGCTGTCCGCCAACGCCTCAGCACCATCCAAGTCAAACTTGTCACCCATCAGCATGGAGGCTTGCTGATACAATGTTTCGTCCTCAGCAAGCTCCTTGACGATCTTCTCAACGCTCAAACTCTCGGATGAGTAGAAGCGTTCGATGGCCGCTTTGATTTCCCGCTCGGTGGCGACCACCATTTCGATATCAAACCCGAGAAACGTTCGGAGCTCATCTTGGATGGTCAAGTTCTGAGGATCGCAAGTCGCAACCGTCAGCGTGTGGCCGTCGTACTTGACCGGAATGACTCGATACAACTGAGCCATCGTCTCCGTCAGCTTTTCGAGCAGCTCCGGCGCAATAGGATGTTCGCCAAGCGAAACCACCTTCATGTTTTGCTGTTCACCGAGCGCTTGCGCCAATTGATCGTCGGTGATGAGTGACATCTCTTCGGCAAGTTTGCCAAGCAACGCACCCGGCTGCTGCTGTTGCTCTTCCAGCAACAACTGCAGTTGTTCGTCGGTCATGAAACCCATGTCGACAAAGATTTGGCCAATGCGTCGTGAACTCATTCTTGATACCTTGTATTACAGCCTGTTCATGTTCTTGTTGCTGAGAGCCCCGACGGCTTGGAAACTGCGAGAGCCGAGGGAACGATTGGAGGCAATCGATCTATACTGTCGTCCAACGATTCGGAGAATCGTGCAACACTGTCGTCCAACGATTCGGAGAATCGTGCAGCACTGTCATCCAACGATTCGGAGAATCGTGCAACAATGTATGAGGAACGATTGGGGACAATCGTTCTACTATGGTGTGACCAAGTGCTAGCCATGTTCCTCTTCCTCCGACGGTTCGTCGTCAATAATGCCGCGTCGAGCGTTGACGATCCGCTTGGCCAAGTCATCGGGACGATGCGCTTTGGATAGGATGTCCTCCACGGTCACTTTCCCATCTTGCCAATGATGAAAAAGGGCATCGTCCATCAACTGCATGCCGAACTTGGCACCCGTCTGGATGGCCGATCCTATTCGGAATGTTTTGTTCTCTCGAATCAAGTTGGCGATCCCAGATGTCACCACCAAGATTTCGTAGGCGGCCACTCGCCCGCCTCCAATTTTTGGAATCAAGGTTTGCGCAACCACCCCAAGCAAACTCGTAGACAATTGCGTTCGGATTTGGTCTTGGAGATTTCCTGGAAACGCATCGATCAGACGGTTGACGGTACCCATCGCGCTGTTAGTGTGAAGCGTACCGAACACGATGTGACCCGTTTCTGCAGCGGTAATGGCTGCGGAAATCGTGTCGAGATCCCGCATTTCACCCACCATGATGACGTCCGGATCCTGCCGCAATGCACGACGAATCGCCTCGGAAAAACTCGGGACATCCACGCCCACTTCCCGCTGATTGATCGTCGATTTCTTGTGGTCGTGATAAAACTCGATCGGATCCTCAATCGTTATGATGTGGTGATCATGACCCTCGTTGATGTAGTTCACCAAACTGGCAAGGGTCGTTGTTTTACCAGACCCAGTCGGGCCCGTAACCAAAACCAATCCGCGCGGTCGAAGAACCATTTTCAATACGGAGTCCGGTAACCCCAATTGCTCCGGTGTCAATTTGTCGAGCGGAATCTGACGCAGAACCATCGAGATGTATCCGCGCTGCTTAAAAATCGAAACACGAAACCGCGCCTGAGTTCCAAACGCGAACCCAAAGTCGGAGCTGCCCGATTCCTGCAATTCTCGCTGGCATCGCTCAGGTGCGATACTCTTCATCAGCTGAACCGTATCGTCCGGCTCCAAGCTTTTGGTCTCGATTCTCCGCATGCGACCGTGCAAACGCAAAACGGGTGGCTGACCAACCACGATATGGATGTCGCTCGCCCCTTGCTTGACACATGCTTGCAAAAGTTTGTCGATTAAGACGGTTGCCATACGAAGATTCGACGCCGAGACGCCATTGGCTATAGGTAACGAATTGTTTGGATGAGATTCAAAATGAGTACACCGAATGATCAAAGTACCATTGCCGCGAAAACACTATCATCTGCGCATCTGCGGACGGCACACGGAGTACGCCTGCTACTTGGGTTCCGATGTCTCAAGCATTGTAATCCGGCAGCTAATACGAAGAAAATTTCGTGGCACTAATTTTGCTGAGATTGCCCAAATTGACGTCGAACCGGAACACCCGAGCGCACCACTCCTTGCGGCATTATGTGAAAATAGACGCCACTACGATGGAGCGAACCTCATCCAATTCGGACCGCCGAGCGAGTCCTATTCGGGCGTTTCAGCCAAGGTCCATCCGTAGGGTATCCCCACTCCCATTGAGTAATTCTATCCAAGCACTTCTTTGATCACACGAGCGATAGCAATGTGTTCTTGCTCGGTCTTTTTAGCCGTTCGATAGACTTCATCCAAAGTCGTAATGCCGGTGATAACCTTGCGAAGTCCGTCGCAGTAAAGTGTTGTCATGCCAGCATTTATGGCTTCGATTCGCAGATCAGCAGACGATCGTCCGGCAAACATTTTCTCCCGCAGTTTCCCGTTCACGATCATCAGCTCGTAAATCCCAATCCGACCTCGGTAACCCTTCTTCTGACAGTATGGACAGCCTTTGCCCTTCGAAAATTTCGCAAAAGGAACAATCTCGGGCGGCAACCCGGCGTCGGCCAAGACCGCATCGGAGAGCGTAATTGGCACTTTGCAACGAGTGCAAATCTTCCGGACCAAACGTTGCGCCAATACCGCTATCACGCTGCTGGCCACCATGTACCCCGGAACACCCATGTCGGTCATTCGCGTTACAGCGCTGGGTGCATCGTTCGTATGCAGTGTACTAAATACCAAGTGTCCAGTAAGACTAGCCTGAATACCCATCTGTGCCGTTTCGGTATCTCGCATCTCACCCACCAGGATGATGTTAGGAGCTTGCCGTAACATGGCTCGAATAATGCGAGCAAAATCGAGTCCGATGTTGTGCCGCACCTCGACCTGATTCACACCCGGCAAATAGTATTCGACAGGGTCCTCTGCCGTGATGATCTTGCGGTCAGGACGATTGAGCGCGTTCAAAGCGGCATAGAGCGTCGTCGTCTTGCCGGAACCCGTCGGGCCCGTCACCAAGAAAATACCATTAGGTCGTTTAATGAGATTTGAAAACAACTTGAAGTCGCGCTCGGCGAGCCCAAGCTGCTTGACGCCAACCTTGATGTTGTCCTTATCCAACAATCGCATGACGCAGGACTGGCCGTGGTTCGTCGGAATCATGCTCACCCGCAAATCGAGCTCCTTCTCCCCGACGGTAATCTTGATCCGACCGTCTTGTGGACGTCGACGTTCCGCAATATCCATCTTGGCGAGAATTTTGATCCGTGAGAGCAACGCACCTAATAGCCGGCGGGGGGGGCTATCTCGCTCGACCAAAACGCCGTCAATTCGATAACGAATTCGAACCCGATCCTCAAAGGGCTCCACGTGGATATCCGACGCTCGCAGCTGAACCGCTTCGGCAATCATGTATTGGACTAGCCGAACAACAGGTGCGCTTTCGTCGTCGGCATCCTCGTCCTCCCTTAACTTGTCTTCCTCAGTCTCAGTAAAGTCGATTTGGGTGTCCGTGAATTCCTGCAACATCGAGTCAGCTGATTCACCCTCCACCTGCCCATAATATTTATTAATTGCTTCCTGGATGTGCTCGGGTGGGGCCAACGCCGTTTCCACTTTGCGATTCAAGATAAACCGGAGCTTCTCGATGGTTTCGATGTCAAATGGGTCAGAAACGAGCACCTTGATGGTTTCATCTTCATCGGAAATCGGGATGATCTTGTTTTCGCGGGCCACCGATTCCGGTACCAATTGAATCACATGATCGGGAATTCTTAGGTTGGCCAAGTCGACGTATTCGAACTTATAGAACTCGGCGATGGCCTGGGTAACGTCTTCGGCGGTGGCGTAACCGAGTGCTATAAGAACTTGCCCGACCGGTTTGTCTTCTTTTTTGGAGATTCCTTTGGCTTCTGACAGTTGGTCGAGGGAAATGACCCCTCGGGTAAGCAAAAGGTCGGTAAAATCGCGCATCGGCTGGTCCATGAAAAGCCTCCAGCAAAGAGCATTCAAGACGAGTAGTGTGAAGGTGGTGAGTTCCAGGGAAACCCACGTTCAAGTATATCGCAAGCGCCAGCGGACCAACAAACATCTTTGTTCAACTTTCGACCCCTTTTCACAACAAAATCAACGAATGAAGCCGATCGTCCAAATCTCGCTTGACTTAACCAACATCGATGAAGCCTTGGAGACAGCCGCCATGGCCATGCGCGCGGGGGTCGACTGGCTCGAAGCCGGCACGCCGCTCATCCTGGCGGAGGGCTTGCACGGAATTCGCGCCCTCCGTTCTGCCTTTCCGAATACCCCGATCGTGGCAGACTTAAAAACCATGGACGGCGGGTACCTCGAAGCCGAGATGATGGCCAAAGCCGGAGCAACCCACGTCGTCGTCATGGCGCGAGCGCATGAGGAGACCATTCGATGCGTGGTCAAGTCCGGCAAGGATTTTGGAGTGCAAGTGATGGGGGACAATATGATATGTCCCGACATGGTGGCTGGCGCAAAGTGGCTTGAGGATTTGGGCTGTGATTTTGTGATCCATCACATCGGATACGACGAACGCAGAGGGATCGCTGCACGCGGGTTGCGAATGCCCAGCCCACTTGATCAACTGAAACAAGTGGTGGATGCGGTCAAGATTCCAGTGCAAGCAGTCGGAGGTCTTTCGCTTGAACAAGCCATTCAGTGCCCAGAATACGGCGCTCCTTTGGTGGTTCTAGGAGCCCCCCTGACGATCGACGCAGACTCATTCAAAACTGCAACGGGAGATTTGGAA